>PLML01000027.1 GCA_003141525.1 Bacteroidales bacterium | reverse complement strand
AATTTGATTCTTCATTTTCCATTCCAATCCATTCAAATCTGACCAATTTATTCTCCTTCAGAGCAGAAAGCCGGGCCTTTGATTCGGAAGCATTCCAGTAAAATAGAAAGATATCACCATCAACATTCACCTCGTCAGCGAACCATTCACCTAATCCCTCAGGAGTGCTGAGTCGTGAAAAGAGCACTTTCGGTGAGCAATTAAGATTATATTCCAATTCGAACTTAGATCTCATGATTAGGATTTGTTCTGACCTCTCTACTATTTCTGCAATATAGAAAAAATATTGAAACTAAAAAACCTTATTGCTAATTTGTAACAAACTGATTATATTTGCACCCGCAAAAAGAGTAGTTAAAAAATCATTTCCTGGCGAGATAGCTCAGTTGGTTAGAGCGCATGATTCATAATCATGAGGTCCGGGGATCATTCCCCCGTCTCGCTACTTGAAAATGAAACACTTACAGAGATTTATCAAAGTAAGTGTTTTTTATTTGCACACAATTTTAACATACAAAAAAGCCCCTGCGATTAACAGAGGCTCGTAAGATTTTAAATTAAACGTTCACCTGCACTTCCATCATGCTTAATGAATGGTACTGTCTCAGGATCTAAGTTGCACCCGTTAACACATTGCCAGGAACCACGTGGATACCTGGTTTTACTTGAAAATGGTTTACTGCCAAAGCTTATAAACTTTGTTGCACCACATACTCGACATTCTGCTAATCCTGTGGAGGGATCAATTAGTTTCATTACTTTTTTTGCCATAGTTTCAATTTTTAATGTTAAGTTAAGAAATAAATAACGATAATTAATAAAATTGCCAATACCACAGCGAGACATCCGCCGGTTGATATCGGAAGGCTTTCAAAGACTCTCATGATTCCTGCCTTTCCTTCCATAATCGCAAACCTTCAACCCCGATTAATAAGGTAACCATTGCTGCAATTGATAGCAGAACAATTAGAAGGAAACTTGCTTTGCCGTATTTGTCTCTGATCATCCAGACTAATAGGGCTAACATCCCTGCCAGACCTGCAATGATTATCAAACAGAAGATCAGCTTTCCCTTAGGTTTAGGATTTAGATTATCCTGAACATAACGCCGGCGTCCCGCATCCGTTTTAGGATACCGCAGACGATTAAATAAGGCTTTCATGTTAGTTAATTGAATATTCCTGTTCAATCAGTAACACAAACTCTGGTAAGGCTAAAATATCAGAGCCAACAGAGATAGTCCATACGATTAGAGGTTCGCATGTTTCAATCAGGTATGGATCAACCTGATTCTTTAAGAAATAAGTTTCTTTTTTCATACTAGCGTCTTTAAATGATGACCCCCATCATCGAAATCAGGATAGACGCTAGTCAGACCTAAAGTCAAGTCAGGGGGTCAAATAAGTTATTACTAGCGTCTAAAAACAAATTTATGCAATGTATTTCAATTGTGCAAATAAAAAAAGGGACGCTACCCTGGTTAGGCAGAACGTCCCTTGGCAAAAAAGGAAAATAGAAAGCCAAAAAAGAGAGGGAGGCAGGAACGCTAAAAACTGCAACCCCCTCAGGCCGGAGCTGGCTATGACCCCGGTATTAGTTTATTCTCCTCATTCCACGTGAATAGGTAGTCTTAAACATAAAGCTATATCTGAGAGCATCGCACAGGTGATCCGCACCCTCAACAGGTGTAACAGTCTTCTTATCGGCCCATGCGTAGTTTCTAAGCTCATAAGCAAGGTTTTTGCTTCTCTCAGTGATGACTATCTCATATCCTAACATTTTCTTTATACCATTCTTGACGCTTCCCGGCCCCTTAGACGCCGGTATAACCCTGAAACGTGCTTCTCTCAGGTCAGCTATCGTCTGCCTGTTAGCACTGTCAGCAATAATCAGATCGCTTCTTTTGACATGATGCGATATCGCTTCAACCAGCGACTTTGTCGATAAGTTATTCTGATACAATAATTCATCAGCATAGATAATCTTATTCTTATTGTCAACAGCGCAACGCAAAAGCGCATCCGGGTCGCGGCTGCCGATATCAAGGCCAAATGTAACAGGTAGCGACTCATCAAAACTGCCTACCTTCCAATTCTGGAAGATACAGCCTTCGAAATACCCCATTAACCCGTCACCATAGACCCTAAACCATGCTGCAAACAGCGGGTCATCTTTCCTGCTCTCAATATTCGCACGCTCAACCTCACTCAGCAAAGGATTATCCCTGTACGTGGAATGAATAAAGGTGTGAACAGTTGTAGGCAGTATCTTCTCTGTGAGCCAAAACTCAGCACAGGGATTGTAATCAACCCATACACATTCACTCGTACGCATATAGAATTGAATGAATGAATCATAACTGATTCTCTGGTTAACCTCATTAAAGTACATTATTTCACGCCTGCTGCTATGACCCTTCGCCTCAGCCTGCTCAAGACCTATGAATTCAACAAGTGTATTCTTTAACTGATATGTTGATTCAGTTTTATTCCGCACCAGGGATATATCCACTTGAAAGAAATTCAGTACCTTCTCCCAGTCTGCCATCGCACCCATCCTTAGATGAGGCAGACAATGACTACAGATAGTTATCCGCTTAGGCACAGCACTATTTATCGCAATGGCATACAGACACTGCAGTATCGCAAACGTCTTGCCCGAGCCTTGCCCGCCGCTGTCAACGATCAGCCTCGATCCGCTCTTGTACGCTTCCCAGTTCTTTAGGAACACTGGCGTCCAGAATGGCTTGTCCATTGAATATGTTTTCTATTTGTTTAACTTCTGCTGCATCCGCACCCGCAATGTTTATCTGTAGCACCGGGGCTAATCCTTCATGCATGATGTTCTGTCTATCTGACCACCGCGCACAGTTCTTCAGCCAGAAGATCCTGTCTATACCACCATGGGCACCGGCTAACGCATCATTATATATCGCCTGTTTAACCAACGCGATACCTTCTTCCTTCTTCTGACGACAAAACTCATCAAAGTTACATCCATACTTGCGCTGCACAGCATTGTAAAGAGTGTCCGGGAAGACACCTAACAGCCTTGCAACCGCCGCACCTGATGCATGCGCACGCAATAAGTTAGTGACTTCTTCCCAATCAAAATTGTATCGTGGTCTACCTGCCATAGCATTTAAGTTTTAAAAAGGACTGCACCCCCAGTCTTGAGAGACGAACGTGGAAGCGAACACGCCCGGAGGAGGCACAGTCCAAAGGCCGGCTGAAAGGGACCGACCTATATTGTTACTTACTCAGTCTTTCAATGTCACTGATCTTGGCTTTCCTCTTGCCTTCCTTCACCTTCAACTCACTATCAGCCTCCCTGGCTGCAACCCTATCAGCCTTAACCTGCTTAATCTGCGCCTGAGTCTCTGGCATGTTAGGATTATGTATCAGCTCCAGTGCAGTATAATTCATGTTCTTCATGAAGGATATCTGCTTCTCCACACCAATGTCAGGACTGAAGTAAAGATCATAATCGACTGGCCTGATCGGAAATATCCTGTACCACACAATCGGATGGATCATGTCCGCTGGATTTAAGCTAATCTTCTGTCCTCTAAACACATAGCAATCAATATCTGATATCGGAATGCTATACTCCGGCTTCATGTTGGCCGGGATCATCTGTTCTACTCGTTTTTTCATATCTATCTATCATTATTGTTAACATTCTTACCAATGTTTGGATCAATGCCATGATCAAGCCCCTCAATAAGGCCTTTCCATGTCTTGTAATATAACTCCCTATGTCGCTGTCTGTCAATTCCCAGAACATTCTGGATGTAATCAGATACCTTGATCCTATTATTAATATCAGCAGGAAGGATAAACTTTGAGTCTATCTCAAAACCTCGCGCCTTTGCTGAATCAGGTGATACCATATACTCACCAAGGAAATAGCAGGTTTGATTCGTGATGTTAAACTCAGGGGCCTCAGGTGCAAGGTAATCCTTGAACTTAGTCCCATTGACATAATTTTTCAGTACAATTTTTTCCATGATTAATGATGTTTGTGTTGTGAATTACTAACTGTTACCTTACTCAGTTCTTTGTCAATGCCAGGGCCGTTTATACGTCTAACCTTCCTGGCTGGCCGTTTGATTCGTTTAATCTTCTTCATGTCTTTAAATTTTATTATATAATTCAATAAACTCATCCATGCTGTGTACTATTATATATATGCCTCCTGCAGCCTCCACTTGTTGCTGATAACGCTTCTGATCAGGTGACTGCTTATCCTTCATCTTGACTTCTATCTTAACACTCCTGCCTTTAATCGTTGCTGATATATCAGCACTTCCTCTGGTCATGCTGCCTGGTATCCACTTACCTGATCCTATCTTCATTGTACGACCTAAACAGTCCTTCACAATCTTACTGCCGTCAACATATCGGCCAGAGACACTAATCCTTTCACCCTGCCAGCCTGAGAACCTTAAGAAGTCAAGAATACACTGCGTTAACCCGTTTGCTGTCCTGTCATTATAGTTACGCGTGGAGCGACATTCATCCGGTAAGGAAGGATGGCGCACTTTACTATCCTGTAAGGCCAAATTTCTGAGTGTTTTTAGGCCGTTCATGTTCTAATTGTGTGCAAATAATTTATCCTGTTTACGCATTGCTTCATTAAATCGCTGTTTGCGAATGTTATGTTTATGACTATTAGTCATAGTGCCGATTCTATTTGACATAATAATAGCAATATTTGAGCAATCGAGAGCAATATTTGAGCAATTTCTTTTGTTTGAAAAACAAGCAGTTTTATTAGTTTTATTCATGCCTCATTTTTTATGTTTGTCGTGTTTATTCATGAATCGTTTACATCCTTTACGACTATTTACACAATAAGTATCTGAATAATAGTATTGTAAATAATGTAAATAACAATATATATAAAGAGTTTACATGCATATATACCATAGAGAGGGGAATGCGTATAAAAGTTTACCTAAGTAGTGATTTACATTTACAAAATCGCTGTTATTCATTGTCTTTCAGTTGTTTAGCCTGTAAATCGCGTTTTTTACGATTTACAAATCATATTCAAAAACTATAAACATGGTCTCCATAGGCAGACCACTTGAGGCTTTACCAGTGTACACCTGCATAAAAGTTATTTTAAATCCGGGATAATCAGAGTTATTCTTGAATATCCAATCATTAAACTGATCCGATATGCATGCGTTATCACTAGTAAGTAGCCATTGAAATTCTCGCATCTCTGTTTTTTTCATATTGTTCGTTTAAATAGGTACGGTGTACCTGGTTTACTAATTTCAGTTTCTTCTTCAAAAGGATAGTATCGCTGGAATTTTTCTGGCAGCATGTCCAGGTCATCTTTAAGAGCGTCTTTAATCCAGCTTACGCCTTTTCTGCTATCGTACGGGAAGAATTTCTTTTTTATATCTATCGGGGCGGCATAGAACTGGTTAATATTTTCATGGGTATTAAAATAATCTTCAACAAATAACATTATCTCTTTAGTTATCTCGTGTCTGCTGCCTTTTACAACTGCATCGAGGAATTCATTTTTCAGTTCTTCGTTAGAGAATCCCGATCTGCCTGGAGGATTTTTCCAGTCCAAGGGAGAGAGTGATTGAAGGTAGTAAAGGAAAGCTGGTATCTCTTTTAAGAGGTCGTTAAGTATTGAGCGATTAGTATGAATAGGTGTACCAAGTTTCCTGACGAAGAATCGTATCTCTTCTTTATCCACAAGGGCGAATTTATCCTCATAGTTTGAGGTAAGAATAATTTTGCCATGAAATGGAATCATATATTCCTTTATATATTTTTCATTGACAGCGATACTTTCTTGCGTCGTGAGTGCCTTCAGTCGTTCAACGATAAGTTTTCTTTCGAAAAGCGTTTCTTCCACTGCTATGATATTTTTCTTTGCGTAAAAGTTGAAGTCACGTACAAAATCACTTCCGGAGAGTAGCACCATATTGTCACCAAAGATCATATTGAGCCAATTCACGAAGGTGCTTTTACCTGTTCCGCGTTCAATTGATACTAGCGTCAGAATAACTGTCTGTTTCTCCGGGTACAAGTAAAGTATCTGCATATATCGGAGACCTTGTTCGTATTGGTCACCAAAGACGTGTTCAAGAAGTCGTTTTGTCCATGTCCAATCGCCTTCTGCAGCTATGTGGTTGAAAGGATTATAAAGGTTGTAACAATTACCTATTACCTGTTTATAATTCAGATTATCCGGTCTCATGATAAAGGCATCATATTTCGGTATGTTTCTTAGGTATTTCCTTCCATGATCCGTCATCAATGTATCTTTGTTCCAGCTTATGAGTTCTCTGTGCATAGTACCATATCTGTCCGGCACATCAATTGTTTTGTGATAATAGATAGCTACACGTATGTAAAGACACTTACTATCGGGAGTCAATGCAATGCCATGCCATTCCTGATGATTGTAACGATTTTCAACTGTAGTTGTGATTTCTTCTGCAGTAAAGTCGCCTATCGCGAAGTCAGTAATAATTTTGGTCAGCGCTTCCTGTTTGTCAATCTGATATCTATTGCAACAATCGGCCAGGGTAACGATAAAGTGATTCCGATTAGAATTTATGAATTCTTCCTTCTCTAGAGTCCATTTTTTCGCACCCTCGTATGTCAGGCCCTCAGATACTGGCAGGATTTCGGGTTTAATAAGGAATTCAGCACCTATTATGTCTGGATTCTCTTCGAAAACCACTTCCGGGTCATGGCATAGAAAACAGGCACGACTAATGTCGCTGCAGCTTTCGTCTATCGGGAAGCCTATCTTTGTAGCGAAGAAGTGCTTAAATGCTGTAAAGAATTCCAGGTGAGTGCCGGCTGAAGGATCAATCTGAAAAACAACTTTTAGGCCGTCAGCATTTGGGCTGGTAAACATTAAAGCGGGCTTGTGTAGGCTATATATGAGCCTTCCTTTCTCTTTTATCTGACCATTCGGGCCAACGTGGTCCAGGTCAAGACAGAAATATTCACTTCTCTCAATAAGTTTATCGGCGGCACGTTTAGAGAATATTCCAGAGAATGTACAATAAGGAAGGCCAGTTTTGCACGCATCATTCAATGTCTGTTCATGTTTAAGACCATGTGTTTTAGCTCCTCCACGTGGTATAGTTCTTAGTACCTGGGTTTTTGTGAGCAATTGCGCTGAATTACGTATTATTTGATAACAAGTGAGAATATCTAGATTCTTGTTAGGGATTGTTTGTGTTATCCCCGATTTGTAAAAACTAAATTCTTTCATATCTTTGAAA
This sequence comes from Bacteroidales bacterium, assembly GCA_003141525.1. Taxonomy (GTDB): domain Bacteria; phylum Bacteroidota; class Bacteroidia; order Bacteroidales; family VadinHA17; genus LD21. The sequence continues at coordinate 8,094 of PLML01000027.1, read as the reverse complement.
AAAAGAGAGCTAGTTACAAACCTTCTGGTATCTTGCGTACCGCATCAGTCGCAACCAGCTCCCAGCATTAACTTAATTAAAATGGCAGTCCATCTGCACTTAAAGCCTCCTCTGCAACTGTAGGAGGTTTTTTGTATGGGTCAACAGGGTTCTTCTTTTCATTATATTGTCCTTCCTTATTTCCTGCAGCGAGTGGTTTTCCTAACTGTTTATATTCTGGCGACAGTTCAATAGCCTTTCTTTGCCATTCAGGTAAAGAATTAAACGTGTCTTGGTTCCACCTTTGGAACAATAGGTATTTGTACGGATTGATCTGTGGAGGACAAACTTGATTCTTAAGTAGTGGAATGATACTGTCAATTTTCGCATAGACTCTATCAGGATCCTTAGTACTCTGTTCATGTTTTACATTAATCTGACACGCCTTACCTAACATTACGATTGGATTAAAGTCATCATTGATCTTTCCTTGAGTCCAGGATTCCATAACTTTTTGAAAAGTAGACTTTGATCCAAGTACTAAGCTCAATGTTTGAGTTATTGTGTAAGGTTGCGCGCCTTTAGCGGGATCGAAAACATTAAGTTCTTCAGGCAACTCAAAACCTAGTACAATCTTCATCCTGTCTTTACCTGGTATTCCATTGTATTCAGTTTTCTGTGTACCTAACTGAATATAGGAGTAACAGCGTGCAACGTGCGGACCAGCCGGGGCAGGTTCAAAGCTTTTAGATTTCTCAGCGTGCATCTCCACGCCTTCCAATTCTTCTAATTCATTTTCAAATGTTTCCATAATTGTCTGATTTTTAGATTAATAAAGTTTATATAATGCATCATGTTTAATCAGAAGTTGATAAACCTCTTGCCACTGCTTCTTGTTTTCGTCCCAATCAATTTCTTTTGTTCTTTTATAAAATTTGATCCTTTTTGCAATTGTGAATAATGCATAGTCTAATGCATTATGAATAATAATTGCCTCCTCCTGGGATAGTTTTGTCTTCTTGCCATTCTGCTTTACGGCATTTTCGAGTAGTTCCTGTTCTGTCATTTTTTTCATTGTGTTGATTTTTAGATTAATAATAAAGTTGATTATTGTGATTTTCTGATTGCTTCTTGTTGAAGTTCGCGAATAGCGATATCCTTTCCTGATTCATTAATAATAGTATGAGCTTCCATCCAGGATTGTAACTTTTTTCTACTGAAGACAAGTTTATTATTGAAGTGCGCACATGGTACGTCTCCGCTCGCTGTCAGCTTATACATTTTAGATTCTGATTGTCCCGTAACCATGCAAGCTTCTCTAAACGAGATATTGTCATTAATTGCAGATGGTTGCTTTATTTTCGACATCCTTTTTTCAATACGCTCATCTATTTTGTCCAGGAATTCTTCAATCGGGATAGAAATAAATATTGTTTCCATTTTCATTGCATTTTGTAAATGCAAGCTATAGCATACTCATAGTACATTGCTAGTACAATTGAAAATAAATAAAAACCAACTGATTAAAAGTCAGTTGGTTATAAATAAAAATTATGACATTACTTTACCTTGGCAGGATTTCCTTGCACTTTTCGAGTGTTATAGCGAATTTAGGATGTTCTTTGTTATTGTATTTTGGATGTTTTTGGTTATAATGAACTTTTTGTCTGAATCTAGATATGTAAAACCTGTCAAGTACAAATTTGTCAAAATTGAATTTATGAGGTTGATTTTGTATAGCGTACAAGATTGCATAAAGCACGATTTTACTTTCAGTGTCAGGATCAGGATATTTAAATTCCGGACATGTAATAGTCAGTTGAGGCGAGGTGAAACGACGCAACCAAACTTCTTCTTTCTCCTCCGGAAAATAGTCTTTATACTTCTTGTATATAAACAGAAGGTATGCCATGTCAATAAGGTATTCTCCTGAACTAGTGTTTAGCTCGTTATCATATATATCTAAAAGGTCATACCAATAGTTTAAATTTGAAAGAGCATCATGAGTAAAATAAACTTCTTCTGATTTAGATTTGATAGATTCATGTAATGTATTGACCAAGTCAGTGAATCTCAATCTTTGTTCAACTACCCACTTTTCAAAATATTCTCTAGGTAAATCTCTGTGAAGTTCAATCTCATGCAATTCATTATTCCTATTTTCTGTCATATCATGTTCCCTCATATTTTTATGACATAACGGACATTCCTGGTAATACCTTAATTCTTTTTTCATAATATTTCGCTTATTTGTTTTCTTTTCTCTTTTTTCGGGGTATTGGCATATCGCTGTACCATCAGAGTTGTTTTATGTCCAGCTAGCCAGCTTACAGTGGTTATAGGTTCATGCTCTAGCATTAGAGTAATAAATGTATGTCTCACTGTATAGGTTGAGCATTTAGGCAGTCCAGCTTCTTTAGTAATAATTTTTAAATGATCATTGCATAATCTGACTGTATTATTAACTGCGAGTTGCTTCTCCCTGGCAGACATTTTATCATTGATAAGTCCGAAAATATATTCACTATCTTCATCTCCCCATGTATCAATAATCTCCTGCATTCTGGCATTGATAGCGGCAATAATTTCAACTTTAGTCTTGGCTCGCTCCCAGATAATCTCTCCGTCTTTAATATTGTCCCATTTTAAGTTCACTAAGTCTTTAAAGTTGCAAGCATTGCACCGGTATGAGAATTCAAACATGTCTCGCATGCGATGGGTAACACTTTTGTTAATGACAGGATGATGGAGTAATTTGTCCATTTCATCTTTAGTTATTGCCATTTGTCTGCGGGAATCATCTTTAAACTTAAATTTATCCTTACCAAATAATTTCTTACCTGCAGCATTTAAGATCGCGCGAAGGCATCGGAGGTATATGCCTTGTGTGGCCTTACTTTTTTCCTTTTTAATCATATATTTCTCAAAAGCCTTCAACCATTCAACATTAATCCGATCGAATGATAGTTTATCTGTACCTGTATAGCCTTTAATCATGCTCAGGGCGCTCTCATAGCTTATAGCGGTATTGAGTTGTTCATCATCTCTAAGCTCTTTAATACGTGCCTTAAAAGATGAGATAACGTCATTCTTAATACCTCTACCCATAAGCAGAGCCAATTTATCAAAACTAAATTCTTCATTTTTTTCATTCATATCTTCAATATGACCAGCGATCTCGTTATATTTTCGCTGGATTGCAGTCCATTTCTTATTGGTATTCGAATCCAGGTCATGCCATTCTTCTTTTGAAGCACTTTCGCGAGTGCTATAATAAATCCTATTATGCTTATATGTAATTCTAATTTTAACAGGATATTTATTATTGTTTAAATGGCTTCTTGTATCAATAAAGCATGCGATTGAAACAAACCCTAAAGGCTGCGCAAGTTTTGTCGGTTTAAAAGTATCTTCCATGATAAGTGATTTTAAATTTTTACACACCATTTGCACACAAATATAGTAAATGTATGCCAAACAATGATAATAGATGAAAAGTATTTATAAACAAATAACTTTATCATTCAGTCATTTAGTAACGGGATGCGACAATTTGCAGAAACATGCGAAATATGTTATATATGATTCATAATCATGAGGTCCGGGGATCATTCCCCCGTCTCGCTACTTTAAAATAAAAGGGTTACATTGGTTTAAACAATGCAGCCTTTTTTGTCTGCTTACATTTTGAAGTGCTTTAAAAGGTTATTCTGGCTAAATGTTAAATAAAAAAAGTCTGCATGACATTGGATTGAAAAAACAATAAATCTTTTAGTCTTAATGGAAAAAGTTGCAAAGATTTTTGCACTTTAAAATAGAGATCAAATTCATCTAAAAACTATACTATTTTCGAGTGATTTATTTGATATCTACAAATATTTTTAATTGAAAAAATACAGCCTCTTATGTACAATTTGGCAGAGTTGGTCAAATAAAAACCCGATTTCTTTTTATTATATTTATCTTAGCTTTTCAAGACCGTTTTTTGAAGAGAGTTTTAACATTTTTTCATAGTTAATTATCTCCTTATGATAATGGATAAACAGATTTATTGACGAGTAAGGTTTAAATACTAACTAAAGAGGAATTTAATTAGATGTAGGTTCACCATAATGTGACTGACGGGACGAAGGCATAACTTGAGTAAGGTTTATTTATATAATTGGATTGAATTGTTATATATGGCGACCATTTTCAATGATTAAACTCATACCTTTATGTCTCAAATCAATCTTGACTATATTTTGGACTGATTTGCATAAAATCTTTTATGAAGATGGGAACGATGAAAATTATTGGGATTTCAATAATTGAATATCGGATAATGATTTAATGAGAGTACATATAGATTATTTATCTGCGATTCGAAATGAATTTTATGAACCTTTACATAACAAGTATGTTTAAATTTTTTGCATTAAGGTACTATGCAGAGTCGTGAAAAACACCAGAAAATAATGGCCATGAGTAAACAAACTTTCATTTTGATATTTATTATGTTATTATTTGCTGGTAAGGCGGAAGCTCAGTGTGTAGGTGATTTAAGTGCTGTAATCAGTGGGGGAACTTCACCAATTTGTTATAATACGTCACCAGGAACATTTACAGCAACAGGTGGTGGAGAGACTGGTTTATATACCTATTTGTGGTATCAGAATGGTTTATCCACTGGTATTACTACTCAAACTTACGATCCCGGAAATTTGACTACTATATCGACATTTTACTGTGCAATTAGCAGTGGAACATGTCTTCCACTTAACACCTCAACGACAACAATAACAGTAGATGCTAATTTAACAGCCGGTATCAGTGGCGGTACTTCACCAATATGTTATAATACCCCACCTGGAACTTTTACTGCAAACGGAGGGGGAGGCACAGGCTCCTATACCTATTTATGGTATAAAGATTTATTATCAACAGGAGTTACAACTCAAACATATACCCCCGGTAACCTGACAGCAACATCCGGATTTTATTGTGCAATAACCAGTGGTGCATGTGTAACTGTTAACACGTCAACAACAACGATAACGGTAAATGGCGCTTTAACAGCCGGTATAAGCGGGGGAACGACACCCATCTGTTCCGGAACTTCACCCGGGACATTTACAGCAACAGGAGGTGGGGATCCCGGTCCATATACCTATTTATGGTATAAAGACTTAATTTCAACAGGAGTTACAACTCAAACATATACCCCCGGTAACCTGACAGCAACATCCACGTTTTATTGTGCAATAACCAGTGGCACATGTGGAACGGTTAACACTTCCACAACAATAATAACCATCACGCCACAACCAACAGCTGCAATCTTTTATACAGGTTCGCCATGGTGTGGCACGGATGGTGTACAGAATGTAACCTTGATTGGAACTTCCGGCGGTACCTATTCGGCAGCGCCCGCAGGCTTATCCATTGACATATCTACAGGAGCAATCACCCCTGGTACAAGTACACCAGGGAACTATACCGTAATTTACACGATAGCAGCTTCAGGAGGTTGCGGAATTGCAACAGCGACCACTTCTGTTGTAATTTCACCAACACCGACGGCCCCTGCTGTCGGACCTATTACCCAGACAACATGTTCAGTGGCCACAGGTAGCGTGGTTTTAAATGGTTTACCAGCAACTGGTACCTGGACATTGATACGTAATCCGGGAGGAGTAACAACATCAGGATCAGGAACAACTACAACCATTTCAAGCCTTGCACCAGGATCATATACTTTTACTGTTACCAATTCTGCAGGATGTGTATCACCACCATCTGTAAATGTGGTTATTAATCTACAACCGGCATCTCCGGCAACTCCTGTTCAGAGTGTGGATTGTTCTTTGGGCTTTGGTCATGCGGTAGTAACAGTAACCAGTCCAACCGGAACTGGCCTTGAGTACAGCCTTGATGGGGGCATTTATCAAATAAGTCCCATATTTAACTCTGTTAATAATGGGAGCCATTATTTATCTGTAAGAAATGCTGGAGGATGCACAACCTCAGGAACTCTCTTTTCAGTGTCTTGCGGATGTATCAATCCGCCGATTATTACACTTAGCAGCAGCAGTGCCAACACATGTGGCACAATAGCTGTGACGGTCACTGGGAATAGTTTTGGGGGGACTGCTACGAGTGTTACCTTAACTGATAATGGAGCTGGTACTGTGAATCCATCATCAGCCAACACATCTCCATTTACATTTACCTACACTCCTGCTGTGGCAGATGGCGGCAAAACTGTGATAATAACTGTAACAACCAATAATCCATTAGGGGCACCCTGTGCTGCAGCGGTAGCTACGTATACTTTAACTGTAAATGCTTTACCGACAGCACCGGTTGTTGGGACAATTACCAATCTGACGTGTACATTAGCAACAGGAAGTGTTGTACTTAATGGATTACCTCCTGCAGGTACATGGACATTAATCCGTAATCCGGGTGCTATAATAACAAACGGAACCGGAACAAGTACAACTGTTTCAGGTCTTGTGGCGGGTACATATAATTTTACGGTAACCAGTGCTGAAGGATGTACATCTGCGTCATCAGCCGATGTGGTTATAAGTCCGCAACCTTCCTCTCCGGCTGCACCTGTTATTGGGGCTATTACTCAACCGACATGTGCATTGTCTACGGGAAGTGTGGTTTTAAGCGGGCTGCCATCAACAGGCAGCTGGATATTAACCAGGAACCCCGGTGGAGTTACAATTTCAGGTTCAGGAACCACGGCTACTGTTTCAACACTCCCGTCAGGCACATATACTTTTACTGTTACTAATTCAACAGGATGTATATCCTCACCATCGGGAAGTGTTTTGATAAATGCGCAACCACCAATACCTGCTGCACCTTCTGTAGGGACAATAACACCGCCATCATGTACAGTATCTACAGGGAGTGTTATATTATCGGGTTTACCTTCATCAGGTACCTGGACACTAATACGATACCCGGGTACAGTAAGCACAACAGGAACCGGAACAAGCACTACTATAACTGGTCTCACTCTTGGAACATATAACTATACAGTGACGACTGCTGAGGGATGTTTATCAGTTGCCTCAGCAAATGTGATCATTCCTGCTCAACCACCGACACCTGCAGCTCCTACAGTTGGGACAATTACCCAGCCAACGTTGGCAATACCGACAGGAAGTGTGGTATTGAGTGGATTGCCTTCGACGGGTTCATGGGTTATCACTCGTTTACCTGGTGGAGTGACAACCGCAGGTAGCGGAACCAGTAAAACAATAACAGATCTTGAAGGGGGAGTATTTACATTTACGGTGACAAACTCTTCCGGATGCACTTCAACAGAATCTATTCAGGTGGTGATCTCAACACCAGGCGTGCCGGTTTTAATAATTTCGGATCCTTCAGCAGTATGCTCCCCAAACACGGTGGACATTACTAACTCCTCGATAACTATAGGTTCGACTCCCGGTTTGACATATACTTACTGGACTGATTCATTAGCAACCATACCATATAGTACTCCTACTGCAGCGACTGCCGGTGCTTATTTTATCAAAGGAACAACTATATCGGGATATTTTGATATAAAACCGGTAACTGTAACGGTCGATCAACTACCGATACCCAATGCAGGTGTTGATCAAACTCTTACTTATCTGTTTAGTACAACTCTTGATGCTACGCTAAATAATAATGAAACGGGTATCTGGTCGCTGGTATCAGGTTCAGGTGACTTCTCTGATAGTACAGATCCAAAAACTTCCGTAAGTGGTCTGTCACAGGGAGACAATATTCTGTTATGGACTGTAAAAAGAGGTGTGTGTCCTGCAGTTTTTGACACAGTCAACATCTTTGTCCATAATCTCGTCATTCCAACACTAATCACACCAAATATGGATGGAAGGAATGATTATTTTATAATTAGAGGATTAGCAACCCTCGGCAAGACGGAATTGATAATCTTCGACAGGAGAGGAGCTGAGGTTTATAAAAACACGAATTATGATAATTCTTGGAATGGAGTTGATTATAATAAACATCCTCTCCCAGATGATACATACTTTTTTGTTTTGAAGCCAGCAAATGGCAAATCTATTAGTGGGTATATTGTAATAAGACGTTAGTGATGAA
>PLML01000006.1 GCA_003141525.1 Bacteroidales bacterium | reverse complement strand
ATTTTTGTCATGTACTTAGTAAGAATATATTCAATATCCCAGGTTAAGTTGAATAGATATTCGAGAAAAACTATAACACAATAAAATGCATCAATAACTACTAATAATGTTGATAATGATTTTATTAATCCTGATTTTTCGAAATTTATATTTATAAGTAAGAGTATACTTAAAGTAATAAACATTACAGCAGAAGATGGTGGGATTGGTATATACTTCAAAGAAAATGAGGTTACATGTACATTACCTAATTGCCAGCCAATTAAACTTATTCCTGCAATAAAAATGATAAAAAGTATAAGTAATTCTTTTCTTTTGATGATTTGGGGAAAAATTGATTTTGCGATATTCATGATTGCTTTTCGGTATTAATGTTGAACCTTTGGAGCTTTGAATCAACCCCTTCGATGATATTATAAAAACGGTAAAGAGGTATAACCAGTATACCTGTCTGTAGAATTTTTATTCTGATTCTATCATTTTGGAAATTCTTTTTGTTTTAACAATAGAGATATATGCAAATTGGTTTTCAAAGTTACTTCTTGCAATATGCAAAAAAATAATTAAAGCAAATATGTTTCCTTCTAATCTTGATTTAACGAGGAGTAAGACGCAGTAGTTATCTAATGCAGACCTTGGTTATATTTTATTGCCTTGTGAAATAATAGCTAAATCCATCATAATATCCATCATAAAGGATAAGTGAATCATTTGTAACCACCTGGATTATTTTTGATTCAGATGTAATATGAATGGCACCAATTCCGATTCGATTTATTGCAGAAAATGTTATAGCATATCCCCCGCTTGTCTTGAAGGAGTCATTTTCGTTTCTTATAAGTTTGTATATCCCCTTTTCAATGACGGTATAATTTCGGATAAATTGATAATCATTCCCTTAAAAGCAGTCAAGATTTTGCAATTATTTAATTCTTTTATAATTACGATTGAATCCATCACAACAGAAATCATTCAAATATAAGGTGTCACGAATTATTGAGAACTTCACCTGATTCGATGAGTTATATTTAATGACATCTGCAGTACCTGGAAAGTCTGAAGCAGGTGTTATAAAAGTTTGAAATCTGGTGGATGCTTTTAAAGTATCATTCACATAAGTATTAAGAGTTGAATCTACTGTAAAAACCAGATTGATTTTTTGGTTTGTTGATTCCGGAGTAGAACAATTATATGCAAGTCCGCCGCAAGAACTTATCCAGGACCATGAACCTATTAATCTTGACGAATTGTCAAAAGGATTATTCTTTTTACATCCCCAATTTGATACAATAATTAACAGAAGAAATATTATCTTTTTCATAATGCAAGGTATTTTTTAATTTTTCTAAAAATGGCTTCAAATTTGGCTGAAGCCACTCGAAGCCTTATTAATTATACCCGGTTTTATTTTTTCATTAACGTATAAATGTAGTTATTACTTATACCATAAGCCAAATTATCGGATACGTAAACAACCAAGCCAAATGAAAATTGCTTTAAAAAATTTGACCGTAGCCAACTGTTTCCCCCATTTGTTGTTGTATAAACATATGTTCCTATAAATGAAATAAAATCGCCACCAGAAAATGCGAGACTATCTACTACTGAAATTCCGTCATTATTATTGCAAAAATGAAAATATTCACCCGGTGAATAGGGTGTAAAAAACTTAGTAAAAGGAAGGTTAATAACACTCCAGGTTTTGCCACCATCAGTTGTCTTGTACTTTTTATCGATACAATCCAGAAAACCAAAGTTATCATCCATAAAATAGAATCCACGAATAGAGTTTGGTGAACTTACTGGTGTATTAATAGTACTCCACGTTTTACCATGGTCAACGCTTTTAAAGATTTTTTGATTTTTACCTGTTGCATAACATATTTCCCCTAAGAAAAACAATCTATTGAATGATGGGTCTAAATCTATATTTGCAACTTCCCAACTTAAACCACCATTGCTTGTTGTTACTGCATATGAACCACTATTTATCCAATTTAGTGCTATGCCATTTGAAGTATCAAAAAACTTCAATGAAAGCAAATGGTATGCTGTATTATAATATTGTTTTGTCCAGTGATTACCTCCATCAGTTGTCTTGTATAATATGCCGTAATAATCACCATTAAGAACGTTCCATGTTCCATATATGTAACCAGTAGAATCATTTATAAATGATATTGAACTTGGCATAACACCTATTGAATCTGTTTCGATATATGATTTTATCCATGAATTTCCAGAATCTGTTGTTTTAAGTAAATAACCTGTAGAACCAATAATATAGCCAGTTTTCGAATTAAGAAAATCCAGATCTGTCGGTGAAATCCAGTTATAAATAAAATCAGTGGAATCAAGTTCCCATCCTTCAATTTTAATGTTAGAAATGTTTGTATTATCAACATTGTCTTTCCTGCAATTGGAAAGCGTGAAAGCCACTATAGTAGTCATTAATAAGAAAATGATTCTGTTCTTCATGTTAAATAATAGTATTAATTTAATCATCTATTCATCTATTCATAAACTGATAGTATCTGACCCGTTTTGATATGGAGTGTTATCTTGTTTTAATAGTTTCTATTATTTCATTAACAGTTTCTAATCCTGATGCTGGAAATTTAATTTGCATTGCTTGTTTAAATAATCCGTTATCCTTCAAGTATAATCTACCATTCCAGTATAAATTACTGTTTGATATGCTGTCATTTGAATAATAAAGTACGCCAACTGTTTCTGCATTTTGACAAAATCTTTGAATTTTATCTAACGTAATGAGATTGTTTGAATTATCCTTAACTTTTATATTCAAAGGTACAGTGGTTTGTAATGTATCCCCAAAATCGTTACAAAATAAGTCATTGCAATATCCATACTCCAGTATAATTGTGGTGTCATTTGAGAATTTAAAAAAGGTGTTTCCTTCAAATCCAGCCATCCCTAACCCTTTAAATCCAGATGGCACTTGAATTGTGTAATTTGTTTTAAAACTAATTGTTGTCCAACTATCTATCGTTGTCATACTATTACACGTAGTATTCTCAATGCTATTATCTTTCTTACAATTCGTAATCAATATAATAGTGATAAGAATTGTAACTATACTACGCCATTTCATCACTTCCATTACCTGCTTTAATATATCAATGCATAAGGTATGTAATTTCTTGCGACATTACTTTGTGTTTGGCCAAGTCACATGAAGCCTTATATAATTGTTTCATTTTTATTATTTTAATAATAGTTTTGTTAATCTATTATCCCCGAATGTAAATAATAGTTGATTATTGTCTATCCAATCAATTTTTGTCCAGTTTCCATCAAAATATTCACTATCGTCATAGCCTGTTAATTGCTTATAGCCTTTCGTTTGTAAATTGTACAGCCAGAGTTGTTCGCTACCAGACCTATCGCTAATAAAAGCTATTTGATCAGAATTGGGTGAAATCGTAGCATTATAATCATTCCATCCCGATGCTATTAATGGTTCTATTTTTTTTGTCAGTACAGAAGACTTATAAATACTAGTCATGTTGTTTGAACTTGTTCCCTGAAATATAAAATCATTTTCATTCATCCAATCAGGTTTAGAAACGTCTATAAAATTATTCTTTGATAAATCTGTGATTAGTTCGGTATTTAAATTATTTAAATCCATCAACCAAATATTCGTAGAATTTATATCTGGTCTGTTTTTATTTGACTGGTAAAGGATTTTATCATCTGATGGTGAAAACGATGGATTATAATAGTAAGTAGTGTCATTTGTAAGTTTGACAATTGTTTTAGACATTACATCATATATTGCAATCTGGGAATAATATCCTTGTCCTAAAGTTTCTTCTGCAAATACAATTTTATCCCCGTTGGATGACCAATCCGGGTCATCAGAATCAATCGCTAATAGTTCAGAGTTTTGATTATCAATTGAAGATAAAATAATCGAAACTGCCATACAGCAATTTTCTCCACCATTCCATGCATAGTTTTTATCTACATAGGCGATTTTGTTGGTAACGGGTGAATAGGAAACAGAGACTATTGATTGATTATTATTAAATGTAATGAGCGTCTCAAAAGTTAACTTTTGATTTGGTATAATCATTATTGTATCTGAATAGAGAGGCTTATATCCTTCCTTTTTCCCTATAACATAGAAATAGTATATTGAGTTATTATTTAAGTCATTAAGAGTGTATTCGTAATTATTATCATTTATAAGTTCAACGACTTCTTTAAACTTATTTATTGGTCCTTCGGATTCATAAATGTCAAAATAATCCGGGTCAACTAATTTGTATGATGAAAATATGTCAGGCATAAATTGAGAAAAGTATTTTAAAGTTACTTTTTGATTATCAATTAAACTACTAAGACTCGGTCCTCTTAATCTTGAATCAGCAGGAATCTTTATGTCCTTTTTGCAACTGAAGGAAACAAGAATCAAAATAAATATGATAGTATTTCTCACAATATCTTTATTTATCAGATAAAAAAGTTAGCCAGATACTTGGAAACATATGTTTTCTTAATAGATTAGGTCCTGGTTCATAGTATAATAAACAAAATTCATGCCATTGTTAATATTTTAACAATAAGTAAAGCGAGTATTAATGTCTTAGGTGGATGGTTTTTTATTTGGCTTGTGTCATTGTCTTTCATAACTTTATCATAATAAATAGCTATCATGGCAAGTCTAATCCCAGGTTACGAATATGATATCTTCATCAGCTACCGTCAGAAAGACAACAAACATGATGGATGGGTTACTGAGTTTGTTGACAACCTGAAGGGAGAACTTGAATCGACATTCAAAGAGGAAATCAGTGTATATTTTGACTTCAACCCTCATGACGGACTGCTGGAGACACACGATGTAGAGGCTTCTCTGAAAGAGAAACTTAGATGCCTGATCTTTATTCCTATTATATCAAGGACATATTGTGATCCGAAATCATTCGCCTGGGAACATGAATTCAAAGCATTTGTTGAACAGGCTTCACAAGATCAGTTTGGATTAAAGGTAAAACTGCCTAATGGTAATGTAGCTAACAGGGTGTTACCTGTTCGTATTCATGATCTGGATAATGACGATATGAAACTTTGTGAATCAGTTTTGAATGGGGTTCTAAGGGGAGTTGATTTTATATATAAAGAACCGGGTGTTGACAGACCTCTTACCTCTGATGATGATGAAAGGAAGAATTTAAATAAAACAAAGTATAGGAATCAAGTAAATAAAGTAGCTCATGCAACCAAAGAGATTATTACCGCAATAAAAAAATATAATCAACATAATGGAGAAGTACCAAAGGAAGTTGTTAATTCAAATCCTGATAAGCCAAAAAATCTGAAAGTAAGAATCATTTTAGCATCTGTTATAATATTGGTGCTAATAGTACTGGGGTATTTCTTTATCCCTAAACTATTTAAATCATCTGAACCAGTTGAAAAATCTATTGCTGTTCTCCCTTTTAAGCTGCTTAGTGATGAACCAGATAAACAATATCTTGCTGATGGTATGATGGAGGCAATACTTCTTAATTTGTCAAAGATTAAGGATCTGCGTGTGATGCCAAGTACTTCAGTTGAACAATTTCGGGTAACTACCAAAACTACACAACAGATTGGAAAGGAACTTGGTGTTGAGTATTTGCTTGAGGGCAGATTTCAAAAAGATGGTAATAATGTCAGGCTAATAGTAAAGTTGATTAAAGCAAGCGAAGAAAGTTATGCGTGGGCTGACGAATATAACAGGACTTGGAATGATGTTTTTTCTGTTCAAAGTCAAATTGCACAGGCCATAGCAACAAAATTGAAAGCAATTATGACCCCTGAAGAAAAACAACTAATTGAAAAAACACCTACAGCAAACCTGACAGCTTATGATTTTTACCAGCAGGGCAGAGAAGAACATACAAAATATTGGAATAATAATAGTGATAAGGCAGCATTGCAAAAAGCCGAAGATTTCTATCATAAATCATTGAAATATGATTCTACATTCGCTCAGGCATATTCAGGTCTGGCAAGGGTATATTGGGACATACATTCTGGAAAAGAAAAAGAATATTTCTCAAAAAAATTCATGGATTCTGTTCTAATCCTATGCGGCAAGGCTCTTTCTTTTGATAATAAATTGTCTGAACCTTATACTTTAAGAGGGAAATATTATAGTGAAATCGGGAAACCAGAACAGGCTATTGAAGAATATGATAAAGCCATAAAGTTGAACCCAAACGATTGGATGGCTTACTATGAAAAAGGAGAATTTTATTATAGTACCGACCTTGTTAATTGGATTAATTATCTTCAAAAAGCTGTATCCATTAATCGTGGACAAGAATTACCCTCTTTATTAGGAGAAATTGGATGGGCGTATTTTTGTGCTGGATTTCCTGATAAATCAAAGCAATATTCTCTGGACAAACTGAAATTGGATGGCGATTCATTGGATTATTATGATGGTTTAGGTGGAGCTGAAATGTTGCTTGAAAATTTTAATAAATCTATTGAATATGGGGAAAAAGGTTATGCGATAGATTCAACCGATATTGGAATACTGGGACTATTAGCAAATACTTACGAATTTCTTGGTCAGTTTAAAGAATCATTAAAATATTATAAAAAGTGGCTTGAAAGAATGAAAACTACTGGAGGAATCGCTATAGCCAACTTCCAGCGTTTAGGATATGTTTATTGGCAAAATGGCTATAAAGAAGAGGCTGAATACTATTTCAATGAACAAATAAAATATTGTAACAAGTCGATTGAATTGAAGAGATCATGGGGACAAAAATTATATTCATATTATGATCTTGCAGGTGTATATGCTTTCAGAGGAGAGAAAGATAAAGCATATAAAAATTTTAGAATTTTTAATCAAATGCAAAAGATACCCAAATGGATGTCAACCTATATAAAAATTGATCCATTATTCAACAGCATCAGAAATGAACCAGAGTTTCAGAAGATTGCAAAGGACATTGAAGCTAAATATCAGGCAGAGCATGAGAGAGTAAGGAAATGGCTTGAAGAACAAGGGACGCTAAATGGAAATTGATTGCAATGTGGAAAGCAGCACGAAAAAACCATCTTGCTTGGTTTATATGCATCACTATCTTTAACACAATAGGAATTTTACCAATCATTTATATTCTCGTACAAAGAAAAAATAACAACACTCAGTCTGAAAAACCTTGATGTTATTATCGAAGAATTATCATTAAAACTATAAGAAGATGCCATTAAAAAAAGGAAAGTCAAAGAAAGTAATCAGCTCAAACATTGAGGAACTCCTCCATGATTACAAAAAGACGGGAACAATAGGAACGAGCCATCCAAAGTCGATGAAAAAGGCGCAAAAACAAGCGATAGCAATAGCGTACTCGAAGGCTAAGAAGAAATAACAACACCTGAAAAGGGCAGAAAAATCATTAGAAAGAAAAATTTGTATATTAATAACAATGGTTGAAGAATTGGGAGTAGTTAAGTCTTGAATGCTGGAACAGAACTACCTAAACGCTCTGAAACCCTTATTATGTATAGCCGTGGATAATCGTGCATTTTATTCACATTTCCAAGTCATTATATACTGTAAATCATCAATTAAGTTAAAATTTTCTTTGGTATGTTTAATCCAAATACCTGATAATTCATTTTGTAAAGAAGTTAACTCGAAATGAGACATAGCAATTCCCATGTCAATATCATGTAATCCTCTTAACTCATACCGTTTACTTATTGATTTTTTATAAAAATGAAATTCATTTAAAGTTTCATCAAAAAATACTCTCCAGGGTTGAGTATTTCCTGATGATGGGGCTAATCTTACCATCTCCAGAGAATCAGAATATTTCTTTACATATTCAGGGGTTAGCGGTGTTTTTAATTTATAATTGAAAAACAACTTCTCCCAACTGTGTCTTTTCGAAGCATTTATAGTGAATCTTATATATTTATCTTGAAATGTTTGTCTTTCTTCAGAATATCCTACTATAACTATACTTGGTATGTCAAAACCATCTTCAATGGCTACCTCATTAAAATAAGTATAATCAAAGTATCCGACCCAGCAGGTTGACATATTCATTTCTGTGGCTTTTAATACTACCTTTTCCAGAAGGTATCCATAGTTCACCCTTGATACTATTGTAGATTTTGACGTTCCCAAAATATAATTATTGTGTCCTTTAATCATTCCTAAGTCAAGTTTCATTTGCTTGTCAGTATTGTTCTTTTCAATGATTCTGAAATTTATAACCTCATTTTCTAAGCCTTTACTATTGTCAAAGATGAAACTTTCGAGGTCTCTCTTATCAGCAGGTTTTAATGCCACTTGATTAAATGTCCTACTTGATTTCCGCTTTTTAATTGTCTCAATAATGTTCATATCCTATTTTTTTACATAAAGCCTAACAACTCCATAAACTCAATCTGTTGTGCTTATTTGCTTTTTAACGATAATGTCGCCTGACCGTAAAAGGCTTTAAATAGGCAAATAGACAATCTAATCTCGCAAACAACGAACAGACAAACCAGTAGAATTACCGCAGTAGTTTCCGAAAACATCGCTGTTAATGTAGATGATGTACCGAAAGAAGGCATAAGTAGCTAAGGTCTCCGTTGAACTCCACCAGAGACAGTTGTCGTCAACGTTGACGAATGCCCCATTGCTGCCATGGCTGCCACTCGGAAAAGCTGAAAAACCGCTGCTGTTATTGCTCGTCTGGTCGTTGCCAACTGTGCCTGATGTTGTATATATAGTCCATCCCGATGTTGCTGCCATAGATTTGGCAATGTCGCTTCCGCTGCCCCCGTAACCATAACCATTATTTGTTAGGTAATCGGTCAAAATTGTCCATTCTGCATCAGTTGGCACATGCCAACCAGTGGGGCAAACATCACGGCTATCAGTCACTGCATACCAAGTATATAATCTGCCATAAAGGACTACATTGCTTTCATTACCACCATATGCCCATTGGTATTTGGGTGTAATTTCAAGACTTATATCCAATGTTGCAGGAGTGGTCGTGCCTATTGAATCACCGTTACGGTACTTAGTTGTTTTCAGGTTCTCTTTCATCCAAACCTGAGTGCCAATAGTTATAGTGTTATAAATATTGCCGTCTATATCAGTTACGGTGCCTGAATCTGCAGTAGTAAATGTCACATCACTTCCATAAGTCGTTCCAAAAGAATTTGCTGCTTTTATTCTGAAATGATATGTTATGCCTACAGTCAAACCTGAAATATCTGCACTAACATTTGTGGTAATGTTTCCTGTGACTGGGCTTTGACCTGCAGTTACTGTTTCTCCATAAATTGTTGTCAATCCATATTCAAATGTTACTGTCGTAGATAAATAGTTGGCATTAACTGTCCCGTTTAATGTTGCTCCAGATACCATAACATTTGTTGCTGGCTGGGTTACTGATGAAGGCGACTGTCCTAATGTTGCAAATAACATGTCAGAACCATACGTAGTACCAACGGAATTTGTTGCATATGCTCGTACATGATAAGTTGTACCTGCAGCTAATCCAGTGATTTCACTAACAAATTGACCAGTACCAGCATCGTCAGTAGTTTTTGAATCTGAAGTGGTAGGATTGGCTGCTGTTCCCCAGCAGACTCCGTTGGCTGATATTACTGCACCACCATCAGATGTTATATTACCGCCACTTGTAGCAGTTATTGTCGTGATGTTAGTTACTGGTGTGGTTGATATAACAGCCAATTTTGCAGGCATTTCCTTTTTGCAATCGGCTGTAAGGAATAATACAATAACCGTAACAATTATTATACAAATCGAAAATACTTTTTTCAATATTATGCCCTTTTTAGACCACTAATTTTAACAAGAATGGAGATTCATAGCAATTTATTAAAAATTTCGCAAATACCTTAATTTCAACTGTACAAAAACTTGCGCATCTGTCATACTATAAAAGCCGGGCATATTTGAACACATCTTGCCAGTTATGTTTCATTTAACATATATGACTTAATTACAAACTATTGACTTCACCTTTTGTTGGTCAATCAGGTCCGGCTAACTATGGTCAAAGCCATTGACTTTTCCAATTGGATGATAATTTGTATATTACAGATATTTAATTACATGAGAAAAATCTTTTTATTGCATATCAAAATTCGGACAGACTGACCTTGAGACTATCAATTAAAAATTAAATCAAATGAAATTAAATTTTTTATTCTTACGGGTATCCTCGGTTTTTATTGATGTCAGTATTATCTATACCCTAAGTCTAATTACATTTATTCTTTTACCTCCAAGTCCTTACATCGATATTCTTAGGGTGTTTTTATTAATAATGATTATCTATTTTTTTATCTCTTATATTTCTTTCAATCAAACTCCGGGTAAATACCTATTGCAACTTAAATTGCATCCAATTAGTAATCAAAAACTGACTTATATTGATATTATTAAAAGGGAATTTCTTTTTAAATATCTGATAGGCTTTCTTTTCCCATACGCTGTATTATATTTATTAAAATGGGTTGATTTTAATAAAAACGTAATTGCTATTTCGGTATTCACTATTATTTTTTCTTTAATATTTTGGCTTATCAAAAAGGTAACATGGTGGGACTTATTGTCAAAAACAAGAGTGGAAAAAGTAATTGTTCCCAAAAAGATTATTCTGTTCTCCTATCTCATTCTGCTATTATTTATGATTTTGTCATTATCTTTTATTGTTTTTAATAATAACAATTATCAGAATAATGATTTGAAAATATGGGGATTTCAGTATCCTCAAAAATTTAAAAGATATCCCAACAATTCAAATATTAAAAAATACACTGATTTCTTATCCGGACAACATTTGAATCCCAAAGAATATGTTTTTGAATTATTCAAAACAAATGATGTTGTTATTCTTTGTGAAGCAAGCCACCAGGAATCAACTGCCTGGGATTTAATATCTGACATAGTTGCCGATAAAAGATTTATTGATAATGTCGGGAATGTTTTCACAGAATATGGTGCTGTTTCCAAACAATCAAAGGTTGATTCAATATTAAATGAAAAGTTTGCAAGCGATACCTTATTAGAGAAATCTTTAGCAGGATTAATGCTTTACAGAGGTCCTCATTTTTTTTATTTTTTAAAAAATATTAACCTTATTAATAATACTCTGCCTGATTCATTAAAAATTCATGAATATTTTACTGATTTCAATTATTTTGATGAGTACTTTCCCGGTAATATCAGACCAAAAGATGAAATGTACAGAGATAGTATAATGGCTTACATTCTAATTGATAAGTTTAAAGATATTCAAGAAAATGAAAGTCGTAAAAAATCTCTGTTAATTACTAATTATTATCATGCATTTGCTCCCATAAAAAAAGAATATCAGAGGAAAAACATGCTTAACAAATGTGAAGCAACGTTTATCTTTAAAGCATTTCCCGCTAAAACTGCAAATGTGATGTTGAATTCTCTGGCGCTTAATACTTCTGTGATTCTTGCAACAGATAAATTTGCGCTTTTAAACGCTATTCAAAACGGGAAATGGGATAGGGCATTTGAAGAAAATAAAAATAGACCAATAGGTTTTGATTTTAAGGGAAGTCCATTTGGGAACGATGATTTTGATTATTTACCTATGGTAACAAATCTTAAATATGAAGATGTTTTTACCGGATTTATTTTTAATAAACCAATTTTTGAATGGAAAATTGACAACTATTATCCTTTTCGGGAATATGGTGCAGAAAAAGAATATCTTGAAAAACATTCGGGTACGATAATCAATAAATCGGAATTAAAAAATGCAACAGAGGGATTTAAGCCTGATAAAATGCAAGATGAAAATAAAATGAGAATAGTTTATGGTCTATATAATTTTATCCCGTATTTCATTTATTTTTTATTGCTAAATTTTGGCATTATTATAAGCACATATCATTTTATTCGCTTAATATTTAAGAAAAGCACTGAACATAATTTGTACATAAAAGATAACGGATATTAATGATTATTAAAATATAAAAGACTTCATTAGTGTCCACTAAAAAT
>PLML01000237.1 GCA_003141525.1 Bacteroidales bacterium | reverse complement strand
CACTCACTTCCTACTCGATTATTTTTGAAAAAACATTTCCAATGATAATACCCGGGCTTGCCGATATTCAGGCTGCACATTCAAGAATTAAAACATTCGTTCATCGTACTCCGGTTCTGAAGTCCCGGCAATTAAATGAACTTTTTAACTGCGAGCTGTTTTTCAAATGTGAAAACTTTCAAAGGGTTGGCGCATTTAAGTTCAGGGGCGCTACCAACGCAGTGCTATCATTGACTTCCGGAGAGAGAAACAAAGGTGTTGTTACTCATTCATCAGGCAACCATGCTGCAGCGCTTGCGCTGGCTGCAAGAATGAACGGAGTGAAAGCGTATATAGTGATGCCCGATAATGCACCTGTTGTTAAAAAAAATGCTGTTGCCGGTTATGGCGCCAAGATCACTTTCTGTAAACCCACTTTAAAGGATAGAGAAAATACTGCACGGGTAATAATGGAAAAAACCGGTGCCACGCTTATTCACCCATATGATAATTTCAATGTTATATGCGGACAGGGAACTGCTGCAATGGAACTTCTTCAGGAAAAAGGTGACCTTGATATAGTTGTTGCTCCGGTAGGAGGTGGAGGACTGCTGAGCGGCACTTCAACATGTGTAAAAGGGATTAATAAAAATACTCAGGTTATTGGTGCAGAACCGCTGAACGCAAATGATGCCTTCATTTCATTCACTTCGGGAATACTTACTCCTTCTGTTAATCCGGTAACATGCGCTGACGGACTTCTGACATCTCTGAGTGAGCTTACTTTTTCAGTTATCAGGAAGAATGTGGACAAAATTCTTACGGTAAAAGAAGACTCAATAATTGAATGCATGCTTCTCGTCTGGGAAAGGATGAAAATAGTCATTGAGCCGTCATCAGCAACGGTTCTGGCTGTAGTAAAAGAGAATCCGGGATTATTTATTGGTAAAAGGATAGGCTTGATTATCTCAGGAGGAAATGTGGATTTCAGGAAGCTCCCGTTTTAGTTTTTCTTCTTGAAATATGCAATGATTGGATAATGATCGGAATATTTTACTTTAATTATCTCGAAATAGCTATTGATGAGAGAGTCATTATACAAGATGTAGTCTATCCTGTTCCGGGGATAATTCCCTATATATGTGAATCCTGCACCATAACCTGAATTGACAAAGGAATCATTTAGTCCTTTACGGATCTTTGTATAAGTATAAGATACCGGTGTGTCATTAAAGTCACCGAGTACAATTACCGGAAATGGCGACCTGTTAATATTATCTTTTACCACCTGCGCCTGGATGGCTCTTTTAACAAAACCTTTCTTCAAACTGACTGACAAACTTTTCACCTCTTTCATAGTCTCTTTATCATCAGAGACTGTCAGCTCCTCAATGAACGAACGTTCCATTCTGTGAAGCCTGAAAGACTGAAGATGATTATTATATATCCTGAAGGTATCATTCTGTATCAGAACATCGGTATATATTGAAAGGCTCGAAGAACCGGGATGAGCTATTTCACCTTTCCTGATAATTGGAAATTTGCTGAAAGTGACAATTCCATAGAACCTGTTTTTACCGCTTCCAATAAGTTTCATATGAGAATAGTATTTTCCGCCGAGAGCGCTTATCATTAACGCCTCTTCCACACCAGGATAACCTGATATGAAAAACTCCTGAAGACAAATAATATCAGGGTTTTTAGCTTTTATAAAATCTATCACTTTCTTTTCGGAAGTGATTCCACGATTATTTTCAAAAAAATTAAAAAGGCGCACATTGTAGCTTAATACCTTAAATGTGTTGGTTTTATCTCCTGAGGGTCTGGTAAGTTTTATATAATTTGAGAAATGATGAAATCCGAGCGCAATTACAACGACTGATATAAGAGCCTCGAATCTTAATAACATTGCCCAGATAATTACAAGTATAATATTGATCAGCAGGAGGTAGGGGTAGGCAAGGCCAAAAAATGCAGGAAGTGCAAAATCTACCGGACTGATGCTTACTGCCAGATATGATAAAAGTAGTGAAAAAGCAAAGATTGCGTTTACAACGAAAAGGATTTTATAAAGGATCTTTCTCAATTACAATAATTTGTGAATATAAATTTAGAGATCTTCGATTGAAATGCTGTTGCAGAATTCTGTTTTTTGACAAGAGAGTGTAAATGTTATACAAATTGATAAAATTCTAAGATCAATTTTTCTTCTGGCTCTCATTAAAAAGAGTTTCCTTTTCCTCTTTGGTCAGGCTTTCATATCCACCTTTGGATATTTTGTCCAATATATTGTTGATGCGCTTCTGGTGCTCAGTTTTAATTTTGTTATATTCATATTCATTAGCAACCTTTTTATGAGTGACTTTCAGTTTCTTCCTTGGTTTAAATGCCGTTACAAAAAAATCTATTATCCTGTTGAATCCTTTACCAATATCTCGTCCGTGTCTCAGGTTTATGATATAAAAATATCCAAAAAAGGCTCCTCCTATATGGGCAAGTTTTCCTCCGGAGTTTACAGAAAAGTCCATTATTGAGGTAAGGACAAAAATTGCCAGTGCCATGTACTTTATTTTTATCCTTCCAAATAAAAAGAGCTGAACAGCGTAATCAGGTACATATGTGGCAATTGCAATAACAACAGCCATAACAGAGGCTGAAGCTCCGAGTGCAACAGAGTCAGCTACAATACCTGTAAAAGCGGGGAATATATTAAAGCAGAGTATGTAAACCAAAGCTCCGCTGATTCCTCCAAGCAGATATACAGCAACAAGTTTCCTCTCATCGAGATATTCCAGGAAGATCCTGCCAAACCAGTACAGCCATAACATATTGAACAGGATATGCAAGATATCTTTATGCGTGAACATGTAAGTAATTAATGTCCAGGGCCTTATCAATAGAGCATTAAAAGAAGCAGGGACAGAAAAGAGATCGAGAGCTTTCCCGGAGATTTCCTGCTTATTGAGCAAAAACCCGATAACGGCAACTATAGTTATCAAAACAAATACAGCAATATTTATATAAATTAGCCTTGTAAGGTTACTCCCATTTCTGAAAACTAATTTTATTTCGTCCCAGATTCCCATCAATATAAAGTATTTGTGGTTTTTCTCCAGTACCTGATCAGGAGGTAGCCGAATAACATTCCTCCCAGGTGAGCAGCATGTGCAATATTGCTTCCCGGCTGTGTAATCGCAAGAACTAATTCAAGGGCACCATATCCCAGAACCAGGTATTTGGCTTTTATCGGCATTGGAGGAATGAGAAGTATTAACTGAGTATTAGGGAAAAGAACTCCGAATGCCAGCAGAACACCAAATATTGCACCGGAAGCGCCAACCGTAGGTGTATTAAGCAATATCTGAAGGCTTTGCATATCAGGGTCGGTGAATACTTTTCCCTGGTGAAAATATGCCGTTCCTTCATTTAATACGAGCTGGATATTTTCAGGCGACAGGCTCTGAATCAGGTGATGGTACTGGAAAAAGATCACAGATTCATGAGTAAACGCTGCTCCAATTCCGCAAACCATATAAAAAATGAGAAACCGCTTCGGACCCCAAACATTTTCCAGAATCGGCCCGAATATGAACAGGGCATACATATTGAAAAAAATATGCATGAAACCTCCATGCATAAACATATGGGTTACAATCTGCAAAGGTTTGAACTGTTCTGATTTTGGGAAATATAGTCCGAGCAAACCGTTGAGATCAACGCCAAAAACGCTCCCAGCTGCATAATATGCTAGAAGCATCAATACATTGATCATTATGATATTCTTCACCACCGGTGGTAATCCCAGAATGCCTCTGCCGTATCCGTTCATTTATCAGTTATTATAAAATATTTAGTCTTCAATTGTCGGGCCAAAACTATTAATTTAATTCAATCAGTCAAATTGTCATTATATAATCTTCATTTTATTCCTTTGTGTTCCTTTGTGAAGTACTTTGTGTTCCTTTGTGGTTCAATGAGTTATTTTTTTACCACGAAGGTACACTAAGGTTTCATGGAGGTTCACAAAGGGCTTTCAAAACTGCCTGAACAATTACCGCCCGGGTAAAAAACAAATGGACCGTATTTTATTTAAATCTTTTATCAATTTCTTCGAGAGTAATAATACTTATTACAGGCTTTCCTTTAGGAGAATAATTTGGCGCCTGGCATGCAAAAAGTGTGTCAAAAAGATCTTCCATTTCGCCCTGACTCAGTACTTTCCCATATTGGATGGCAGATGCACAAGCCATACCAGCTGCTATTTTTTCTTTTGCACTTGCAGAGGGTTCGGCCTGTGTGTTTTTATAATCCTGAAGCAAAATCTCCAGCATTTCAAGTGGATTGGAAGAATCACTGTCTGCTGGTCTGCCGTCGATTGTGATTTTATTTTTACCTGAATGCCGGATACTGAATCCCAATAATTTCAGATCTCCTTCGATTTCTTTCAGAATAAAATAATCTGCGGGGTTTAATTCTGCTGTAACAGGGAACATATCAACCTGGCTAATAGCCCGGTTGTTGCTGAGACACTCGAGAAATCTTTCGTAGAGTACCCTTTCATGAGCCCTCTTCTGGTCAATAAGCATGAACCCTGATTTAACAGGGCAGACGAAATATTTATTTTTTACCTGGAAAAACTTCCTTTGCGATTCCTTTATCTTTTCGAACTGTTCCGGATTTTCATTTTCTTTTTCAAGAGCTGTGTAAAGTTTTTCCCAGCTTGCAGTGTTCTCTCTCTCAAACCGTTCAACAAATCCTGACCTTTCATTAGTTCTCTCTTCTCCGTCAAATGGATTAAATTGTTTGTTGATCTCGATCTTTGGTTGTTCGGGGATATTGCCAGTTGATCTCATTACCGGGATATCTATGAGAACTTCATTTTCAAAATCGAGTGAAGGAACTATATTGAATCTGCCGAGAGCTTCCCGCACAGATGCCATAAGTATCTGCCAGATTGATCTTTCGTCCTCAAATTTTATTTCAGTTTTAGTAGGATGAATATTTATATCTATAGATGCAGGATCAGCCTCCATGTATATGAAGTATGAAGGGATTGCTTCAACTGGAAGGATATTCTGATAAGCCTCTACAACAGCTTTATGGAAGTAAGGATGTTTCATAAAGCGGTCATTCACAAAAAAGAATTGCTCACCGTATGTCCGTCTTGCATTTTCCGGTTTCCCTATAAATCCTTTTATGGTTATCAGGCTTGTTTCCGTCTCAAGAGTTATCAGGTCCTGGTTTATTTGTTTTCCGAAAACACCGATTACACGTTGTCTTAAATTGGCAGCAACAAGGTTATATATCTCACTGTCGTTGTGATGAAGAGAGAATCTTATATCGGGGTGAGCCAGTACGATCTTCTGGAATTCATTGACAATATGTCTGATTTCAGTATTATCTGATTTAAGGAATTTCCGGCGCGCCGGAATATTGAAAAACAGATTTTTAACTGAAAAACTTGAACCGGCAGGACAACTGCAGGGTTCCTGTGTTTCAACCTTTGAACCGCTTACTGCTACCAGTATACCTGTATCATAATCTTCACGGCGTGTCTTAAGCTCAACCATTGCTACGGCGGCAATGGAGGCAAGCGCCTCACCACGGAACCCTTTTGTTGTAATTGCGAAAAGATCCTGTGCTGTAGTAATCTTTGATGTGGCATGTCTTTCAAAAGACAGCCTGGCATCTGTCTCAGACATTCCCGAACCGTCGTCAATTACCTGAATTAATGTTTTGCCGGAGTCTTTTATTATTACCCTGATNNACATCAGGCATCAATTAAAATATTATAGTCGATATAGCTAACATCCGAATGAGATACGAGTTTATAAAATGAACTGTATCTCCACTGTTTAATCAATTTTACAAATATATAAATAATTGGTACATTACCCTTCAGAATGGACTCAGTGAAGCAATACGACAACAATAATTGAAAATAGAATTTAGATGATTATCTTTGATAAAAATTACGGAGTAATGAAAAATCTGTTTATCTGTTTATTTGTCATTTTTTTATTTATTATCTCTGGTTGTTCCAATAAGTCGCGACATGATGATATAAAAGTAATGACATTGAATGTAAGATATGATAATCCAGATGATAGTATCTATTCTTGGCCAAAAAGAGCATCGCAGGTTTGTGATTTTATATTAAGCGAAAAACCCGATATTCTTGGATTGCAGGAAGTATTGTGGCATCAGTATCAAGTCCTTGAATCAATTTTTATGGATTATTCTTCAGTTGGAGCAGGATGCAGCGACGGAGCCAGAGAAGGGGAGATGAACCCGGTTTTTTTCAGGAAAGAAAAGTTTGATATGGTCAGGAACATCACTTTCTGGCTCTCAGATTCACCTGAGGTTGCAGGTTCGAGGGGATGGGGTGATTCTCTTCCTCGAATTGTTACATGGATGGAGCTTGTTGATAAGAATAACCATAAACATTTTTTCTTTTTTAATACACATTTTGCAGAAGATTCTGATTCTGCCAGGTTAATGAGTTCAAAAATACTGCTTAAAGAAATTAATAAAATAGCTGATGGATTTCCCTTTATAATTTCTGGTGATTTTAATATGGCACCGACCAGCACCGGTTATTCAGTCTTAACGGGACCATATGAGAGTGTACCCCTTTTAAAAGATTCTTACGTTATAACCGAAAAGAGACCCACAGGTCCGGTTTATACTTTCAATGGGTTTTCCGATAAAACAAAAACTGCCAGAATAGATTATATTTTTGTAAAAAATGGAATGAAAGTATTAGATTACAAAACAGTAATTAAAAAGGAAAAAGGGATCTTCATTTCAGACCACTGGCCGGTGGAAGCAATTGTATCTATTAAATAGTTTATGCCGTTTTTCTGTACCTGCGTACTGCCAGGGTTGTAAAACCAATTGCAATTACAATCAGGGAATATAGCTCCTTGCTAATATCGTGAATTGTCGATCCCTTAAGTATAACCATCCTGTTTATTCTCATAAGATAAGCAACCGGGTTGATGAGATTGAAATCCTGGGCCCACATTGGCATACTCTCATATGGTGTGAAGATACCGCTCATCAGGATAAATATAATCATGCAAAAAAATGCCACGAACATGTATTGCTGCTGTGTCCCTGAGAAGGTCGAAATAAAAAGGGCCATGCCTAGAACTGCGATCAGAAATATTGTACTCCCCAGAAACATTAAGAAGATGCTTCCTTCAAATGGTATGTTAAATGCAATTTTCCCGATAACCAGACCAAGAGCAAGATCTGTCAGCCCGATTAGCAGAAAGGGAACCATTTTTGCAATTATAAAATGATATTTTTTGACGGGTGTAACATTTATCTGCTCAATAGTCCCAATCTCTTTTTCCCTTACCATGTTTAAGCCGGCAAGCAGGAATCCGATTGCAGTAACGAGGATGACAAGTATCCCCGGGAGCATATAATACTTGTAATTTAATAATTCGTTGTACCAATACCTGTTTGTAATTTCTATCCGGGGAGAAGAAATCAGCGGACTAGTTGTTATATTCTGTTTAACGAGATCTGTATTATAATCGCCGATGACACCATTAAGATAAGCCCACGAAATCTCTGCAGATGAGGCATTCACGGCATCTATTGCTGCAAGGAGTTTCCCTTGTTTCCCGTTTCCGATATCTTTTCCGAACCCCGATGGTATCTGAAGAATAACACTGCATTTATTCCGGTGAAGAAGATCATTTGCCTGATCTTCTGAAAAGGGCGAAAAGGAAAGTTTAAAGAAGGTAGAACCACCAAGCTTGTTTATCAGACCTCTTGATTCAGGTGTCTTATCTTTGTCAATTATAGCGATCTTGATATTCTTTAATTCGAATGTTACCGCCGGGACAAGTATAAGCATCTGTACAATCGGAACGGCAAAAATTGCTTTTGAAATAAATTTATTCCGGAATATCTGGATAAATTCTTTTCTTATCAGATATAATATTGTCCTCATAATTACATTTTGTCTTTTTCCTTTTGTCTTTTGTCTTGATCCTTATTCTAACCTGATCTTAAACTTCCTGACACTCAGCCCTATAAAAACCAGAGTCATCACTATCAGAATAAGTGTCTCTTTCCAGATATAAATAAAACCGGTTCCTTTTATCATAATGTTCTTTATTATCACAATAAAATATCTTGGTGGCAATATTGAACTTACATAATCATAAATTTTTGGCATGTTCTCAATGGGGAAAATAAATCCCGAAAGCAAGATAGTTGGCAACATCAACCCTATCAGGGAAATGAAGATCGCCTGTTGCATCGTCTTGGAGACTGTCGATATCAGAATTCCGAGAGTTAAACTCATCAATATGTAAAGCATGCATTCAGCAAGGAGAAGGAATATGCTCCCTTTCACCGGGAGCCCGAATACTAACCATGATAACAGAAGGATCAGAAGCACATTGACAAATGAGAGGAAGAAATAGGGCATTACCTTTCCAAGAATTATCTGAATGGGACGAAGAGGGGAGACCAGCAAAACCTCCATTGTTCCAAACTCTTTTTCTCGTGTAATCGTAACGGATGTCATCAGTGCACATATCAGTATGAGGATTAAGGTTATAACTCCCGGGACAAACATAAAATGACTTTTAAGAGATGGATTATAAAGCATTTTTACTTCTGGGCTTATCCTGATAGTGTTCTTTAAGCCGGGCCCTGCTAACTCCACGGAGAAGTCATTCACTATCG
Organism: Bacteroidales bacterium; assembly: GCA_003141525.1. Taxonomy (GTDB): domain Bacteria; phylum Bacteroidota; class Bacteroidia; order Bacteroidales; family VadinHA17; genus LD21. Next base: position 9,991 of record PLML01000237.1, on the reverse strand, counting down.
AAGTCGTATAATTTGTAATAAGTGTGGCAGTATTAGGTTCAGATCCATCAGAAATAATACTCAGGGATGCTTTGCCTTCGCTTATCAGCTTTTTACCGAAATCATCTTCATATACTATTACAGCTTTGGTTTTACCTTTTTTAAAGACTTTGTCGATATCTTCATAATTCAGAAGGTTCTCTGTTTTTTTAAAAAATCCTGAAGAGAAAATTTTGTCAGTCAGTTTAAGAGTTATTTCATCATGAGATAAATCGAGTACAGCAACACCTGCATTTTTAATATCTGTACTTACTGCGTAACCAAAGATGAGTATCTGGGCAGCCGGAATACCAAATAGTATAAAGAGTGTACGGTAATCCCTGAAAATATGCTGGAACTCTTTTTTTACAAAACCGAGGAATCGTTTCATGGTCTCGCTATTTTAATAAATACCTCCTCAACAGATGCAGCATCATATTGCTTCTTTAGCTTTTCAGGCGTGTCCAGCGCTACAATCTTCCCTTCGTTCATTATTGAGATCCTGTCGCAGTATTCTGCTTCATCCATATAATGAGTCGTAACAAATACAGTTATCCCTCTTGAAGCTGTTTCATATATTGTTTCCCAGAACTGTCTCCTGGTAATTGGATCAACACCCCCGGTCGGTTCATCAAGAAAAACGATTTTTGGCTCGTGCAATACTGCAACTGAAAAGGCAAGCTTTTGTCTTAGTCCGAGAGGGAGATCAGAAATCATCCTGTTTTCGTCTTTCTGAAAATGAAGTTTTTCAAGCAAATTAGTAAGCCTTTCTCTGATCAGAGATTTACTCATACCATAAATTCCGCCATATAATATAATGTTTTCTTTTACGGTCAGGTCTTCATAAAGTGAGAATTTCTGGCACATGTAACCGATATTTCTTTTAATCATTTCTGCCTGTTTGTAGGCGTCATATCCGGCAACATTAACCTCACCTGAGGTGGGTTTTGAAAGCCCAGAAAGAATCCTGAGAGCCGTTGTTTTTCCAGCACCGTTAGCCCCCAGAAATCCGAATATCTCACCCTCGAAAACCTCAAAACTAAGATTATCGTTTGCAGTGAAGTTTCCAAACTTCTTTACCAGATTCTTTACGTAGATTACCTTTTCGTTCATCTATTTAACGTTATGTTCTTTTGTCGTTATTTTGTTATGCTAAAAATTGTCATGAACTCTTGGTGACTTATTGTCTTATTGTAATGCTCTGTGCCCTGAGCCCTTTGCCCTGCGCCTTTATGCCGTTACCCCTTTCTCCATCAGTTCGAGGAACCTGTCTTCAATTCCTGCTTCAGTTTCCTGTATTACTGCATCATTAATACCTTCTCTTACCAGGTATTCAAAAAGGGAATTATCTGATGAATCATTAAATAATGTCACATGTATAGAGTCGCCAAATGGATATGATGTGAGAACCTCCGGATTTTTCCTGAGTGTTTTAATCAGCTTGTATTTCTCAACCGACTTAACAGTAAAAAGTTTTCTGCTGAAACCAGCTCTGATCTTTTGAGGTGTATCAATTGACAGGATTTTACCATTCTGTATCAGAGCCACTCTGTCGCATCGAATGGCTTCATCCATATAAGGTGTTGATACAATGATAGATATATTATATTGTCGTAATTTACTCAGCATATCCCAGAACTCTGATCTTGAAACAGCATCAACCCCTGTCGTTGGTTCATCCAGGACAAGAAGCCTGGGTTTATGAATCAGCGCACAGGATAATGCCAGCTTTTGCTTCATGCCTCCTGAAAGTTTACCGGCCAGACGCTTTTTAAATGGTTCTATGTGAGAGTAGATATTGGCAATAAGCTCATAATTTTCCTCAACTGTAGTTCCGAATACAGTTGCATAAAAATTCAGATTTTCTTCGACTGAAAGATCCTGGTACAGGCTGAACCTGCCTGGCATATAACCTATGTTTTTCCGAAGTTGTTTATAGTCAGATGTAGCATCCATCCCCAGGACTTTCATATTCCCTTTATCAGGCAATAATAGTGTGGTAATGATCCTGAACAGGGTGGTTTTTCCGGCGCCATCAGGTCCAATAAATCCAAATATTTCAGATTCATTTACAAAAAAGGATATATCATCAAGAGCCATGGTTGAACCGAATGATTTTGCAATACCCGATGATTCAATTACTTTTATCATGTGATTATTTTTTACCGGTGGTAAAAAGAGCCTCTCCCGGCATCCCCGATTTAAGAGTGCCATCATTTATTACATCTATTTTTACTCCGTAAACCATTATCACTCGTTCCTCCTTTGTCTGAATGATTTTAGGAGTAAACTCAGCCTTCTCCGAAATGTAACTGATAGTTCCTGTGAACGAGCTGAATCCCTTTTCCCCATTATCAATCCTTACTGTACATGTCTGTCCGGTTTTTATTTTTCCAAGTTGTGCACCGCTTACGAAAACCTTTAATTTAATAATTGAAAGATCTGCTATTTTAACAAGAGGTTTACCTGCAGCTGTAATCTCTCCTGCTTCTGAATACTTTTCTATGATTGTCCCTTTCAGAGGACTTTTTACGTAACACCTTTTTATCTGATCATTCAGTGTGGCTTTTTTCGATTCAGATACAGACAGTTCTGCTGCCACGGAGGCTTTTTGAGTATTATTTGCCATGATCTGTTTTTGTAAAACAGCAACCTGTCCTGTCAGATCATCATACTGTTTTTGGGTTGCGGCATCGTCCTTAAGCATCTTTCCGAATCTTGAGATATTTACATTAATGTTTTCGATCTGCTGATTAAGGATATCATTCTGAGCATTGATTGAACTGATGGTAGTTTTGACACTTTTCATGCCAGCATCTATCTCATCTGACTGCAGATGCAGAATTGTAGTGTCAATCAGGGCAATTATTCCATTCTTATCAACCTTAGTGCCCTCTGTGGGATCAAACTCAAGGATTCGCCCGTTTGTTTCAGCGGAGATAATGACTTCAGTTGCTTCAAAATTTCCGAATGCATCAGCCTTATCGGTTTTGTTTTTGCAGCTTACCAGAAGAATGNNATGGCAGCAATAATTATTAATGATGTGGTTTTCATATTGTTAAAATATATTGTTAATCAATGAATTATGCTTATTCTATTTCTTTTCCGCTTATATTCAGATATTCAATCCTCGCCATTGAAAGATTTATTTTATGGATCTCAGAATTTATCAGAGCCTGACGTTCCGAATTAAGTTCGTTCAGGTATTCAGTTGCTGTGATAGTACCGTTTTGATATTGCGATTCAGCTGAGGCAGTAATTCTTCTCCTCAGGGCAATGAGTTCATTATCCCTCTCAATCAACGCTTTTAGACTTAAGATTTCAGCATTCTTTGATACAAGAAGCCTGTTAAGATTATCTGTCAGATCATTTTTCCTGTTTTCAATAATACTTTGTTGAAATGAGATTATTTGTTTCTCATTTTTGGCTTTGTTCCAGTCGAAAATGTTCCATTTTACGCTTGCCCCGACTATATAATATGGAGCAAACTCATTTTTAAAGAAGTTGCTGCCCGGAGGGTTACCATATCCGAAAGTGGCAAATCCAAATGCTTTTGGCATTCTGTTGCTTTCTATAACTTTCAACCCGGCACCAAGTTGTTCTTTTCTCAGATCGAATAGCTGTAATTCGGGACGTGACAGTTCAATGGAAAATTCCCCTGTCTGAGAAGGAATAATAAATACAGTTGAAGCGTCAATATCTTTACCTGTCAGATTTGATAGAACTTTAATAAAAGAGGCTTTTCTGATCTCATTTTCAGCCAATTGCTGTTCAATATTAATCTTTTCCGAGGTCAGTACATCAACATCTGACTTAATAATTATCCCGTTGTTAACGCCTGATTGCATGGAAGAGATGCGTTTTTCTATTATTTCAAGATAAGTACCTAATAGCTCTTTTTGCCTGGCAAGCAGCAACAGGTTGAAATAATAGTTGTTAATCTCTCCGCGAAGCTTGTACAGATCTGTTTCGGTCTGCTTTTGATTTACGCTCAGGTCGGCTTTTTCAAGAGCCCTGGCGCCTTTTATCGCACCTCCGTCATAAATAACCTGGTTAATATCCAGTGTGACTTTATATTGTTCATTAGGGAGAGGTTTTATGGCATTTGCGATGCCCGGTATTGGCAGGGAGCCAAGAACACCACTCAGATCCACCACCGAAGAATTATATATTAAGCTCCCGTTTGCATCTAATGAAGGGAGCCATCCCTTTGCCAGATTTTCAGCTTTTAGTTTTGAAATATCTGAATACCCTGTTTTTTCACCGGCAAGAGCATTAGCTGCCATAGCATGATCATAGCATTCTTTAAGAGTCATTACCTTCTGGCCCTGAAGCGCAATCGGCCCAAAAAAAAGTGCTATAAGAAATATCAATTCTTTTCTTTTCATTTATACAGGTTTAATATTTTTCATTTTAGGCACTCCAAATTCTGGGCACTCCATGCACTTCTTACCTGGTAATAGCCTTTATAACAAAATCCGCAGCGAACTCTTTTCTCAATTCAATATATTTATCAAAATCAACTCCCAGGTTTTCAAATACTACCTCAAGAATACCTTTAGCAGCAAACGGGAAAACGCTCATTGAAGCGATTGACGTCAAGATCTGAGGCAGCGTTTCCTCTGTCAGATTATACTTGTATAATTCATTTTCATGATGTTCAAGGATCGTGAGCCACAAATATTTGAAATCAATGTTCTTGATAAGCTTCTGTATCCGTTGCGGGTTATGATTTATTTCATTCAGAATGAACCCGGGAAGTTTCGGATTCTGCTGCATGAAGGTAATATGCTCCCTGAAGAAGAACCTGATTTTTTCTTCAAGGGAAAGATCTTTTTCAAAAATAGGGGTGAATTTCATAAACATTTTCTTTGCCAGTTTGGTAAAGACAGCCTCAAAAAGATGATCTTTTGTCCTGAAATAATAGTGAAGCAATGCCTTATTAATACCTGCACGATCAGCTATTGTCTGCATTCTGGCACCTGCCAGTCCTTCCTCTTCGAAAACTATTTCTGCAGCTTCAAAGATCCTCTCCTCTGTCAATTTTTCATTCTCGCTCATATTTAACCTGTTGGTTTAACTGTAGGGTTTAACTATAAGGTTTAACCAAACGGTCAAATGTATTAATTCTTTTTATAATACGCAAATATTTTTTAAAATATTTTTGGCCATAAACGCTAATTTGCTTAATTTTAACGATATATGGTCTCGCTGACCAACAATAATATATTATTATGAAGGAACGTAAGCTAATCAGATTAGCAGGGTTTGATTATACCAGCAGTCGTTACTATTTTTTTACAATTTGTGTAAAGGACCACACTAATACTTTTGGCAAAATTGAGAATAGATCAATGCAATTGTCTTGTAATGGTTATATTGCAATAGAACAATGGTATTGGTTAGGTAGACAATACCCATATATTGATTTGATTGCGTTTGTAATTATGCCTGATCATATTCATGGTATAATTCATATTAATGCCGATTATTATAACAATTGTGTAGGGAACGGTCGCGACCGTTCCCTACATCACATTATTATTTACGTTAAATATTCGTATTCACAAAAAAATAATAAAGACTATTGCATTTATAAAAAATAATATTTTATATTTGCAATATATAAACAACTTATATATTATAATATGATACCAACAGACCTTATTAAAGGATCATTAAAGACAATAGTTCTGAAACTATTGAAAGAAAATGGGCGCATGTATGGTTACGAGATAACCCGGAAAGTAGAAGAGCTGACAAATGGCAAGATAAAACTGACGTATGGCGCTCTTTATCCTGTGTTGCATAAACTTGAAAGCGAAGGAGTTCTTGTCACTGAATCGGAAAACTTCAATAACCGTATCCGGATCTACTACCTGCTGACACCCCACGGACAATCCGTTGTCGCAGAGAAGATAAAAGAGCTGAATGAATTTATAGAATCCCTGCAGCGCATTGTGGATACAAAACCAGGGTTGAGCTATGCCTGAACTAAGTCTGCATCATATTGACCAGATCAGCCGCGATATCAGAAGACAGGAGATCACATTTTCACATCTTCTCGAGGATCTGATCGACCATGTATGCTGTGATGTGGAGAATGAGATGCAGGCAGGATTAAATTTTGCTGATGCGTATCACAGAGTTAAGAAAAAGATGGGAACAAGAAGATTAAAAGAGATTCAGGAAGAAACCCTTTATGAAGTAGACTCAAAATATCGTTTTATGAAAAGATTAATGAAAATTACCGGAGTTGCAGGCACAATCTTGTTTGGCTTTGCAGCATTGTTCAAAATTCAGCACTGGCCAGGTGCCGGTCAAATGATGACCCTTGGTGCTTTTATCCTGGCATTTGTTTTCTTGCCCTCAGCCCTCAGTGTCCTCTGGAAAGAGACTCACAACAGAAAGAGGCTATTCTTGTTCATCTCAGCTTTTTTTGCAGGGATGCTGTTTATTTTTGGTATTCTCTTTAAGATTCAGCACTGGCCTTTTGCAGGAGCAATTTTAACACTGGCTGCATTATCGGGTATCCTGTTTTTTATCCCGGCACTTGCTCTGAGCAGGTTGTCGGATCAGGAAAACAAGGCAAAACGCCCTGTTTATGTTCTTGGTGCAGTTGGCACTGTCCTTTTTGTTGCAGGACTACTCTTTAAAATGCAGCACTGGCCCCTCGCAACTGTGTTTTTGCTTACCGGAATATTTCTTTTATGCTTCCTGGCGTTCCCCATGTTTACCTGGCTTACCTGGAAGGAGGAAAGTCATATTAGTCCCATGTTCATTTTCCTGGTCATTGGATTTCTATTAATTATTGTCCCCGGAGCCATGTTAACCCTGAGCCTGCAGCATTCATACCAGGAATTTTACTATCCTAATAATGATCAGCAGAAGGCATTATATGATTACTTATTCAGGAAAAACAGTTCTCTGATCAGCAGGTATAAAGACTCCTCAAACTATCATGAGATGGAACAGTTGCATTCAAAAACTACTGAAATTCTCGCAATTATAAGCAATATCCAGAAGAAGATGGTTCAGGAATCAGAAGGACAACCCGGCAAGCCTGCCGTGAGCAATGGCCAGATAAATCAGACAGAAACCGGTCAGGAAATATTGTACAGGGAGCTTTCAAAACCTTTCGCACCCGGACCTGCGAAAGCTTTTCTTACACCTGGCTGCAGTACCCGTAATGAACTTAATTCTTCAATGGCAGAGTATGTTAACTACTTAACCGGGATAACTCCAGCTGAAGATATGTTAAAGTATAAAAAAATGCTTGATACAGGAATATTTCTGCCTGTAGTGAACATAGATTATGGTAAAATAACTTTAATGGGAGGTCTTCACACTCTTGAAATTATGAAAAACGGGCTGCTGACTGTTGAATCATGTGTATTAAATACAATTGCAAGACATTAATCATCTAAATACATAATATCATGAAGCAAAAGATATATATTCTCGGAGTTATTTCGGCCATGATCATTTCCTTAGGAATAATATTGAAAGTGGAACATTGGCCAATGGCACAAATTTTTATCGCTGCAGGGATTTTAATCCTGGTCCTGATATTCTTTCCTGCTGCGTTGATAAATAGCTATAAAGCTGAAGGCAATAAGCAGAACAGGTTACTTTATATTGCAACTTTTATTACATGTTTAGTTGTTTTCACCGGAATGCTTTTTAAAATACAGCATTGGCCCTTTGCAGGCATCGCACTTCTTATTGCCCTTCCTTTTCCATATATTGTATTTCTTCCTGTTTTTTTGGCTGTCACATCGAAAAACAAGAATTTCAATATCTATAATACAGTTTTTGTTCTCCTGCTGCTGGCCCTCAATTCCGTTTTTTCGTGTCTTCTTTCGCTGAATGTTTCAAAGGAGGTTGTTGAGGACAGCTATAATTTATCACGAGACTATAAAAGGCTGGAAACAGCTTTGACACAATTTCCGGAAAGGTTTCAGCAATCACCAGTCAATCTGAAAATTGATGAAGTATTAAAAATCGTGAATGAATATCAGGATAAGATTTTAAAACAGGAAGGTCTCTCCAGAGAACAATGGAATAGTAATCCGGGGAACTTATGGCGCCCTGAAGCAAGGGGAGCTGCTGGAGATGCAATTTTGAATCCTAAGGGACCTTTTCCCGGGAAAGAACTCAGAACCGCTCTTAAAAATCTTATGCTGGAATTCGGGAATACTCCAGGTTATGAAAGTCTTGCCAAAGCTGCTCCTTTAATATTTGATTACAGTGAAGACGGTTATGGAGGAGAACCAGGGACACAGAATGATTTCATATTGAATCCCCTGTCATGGGCCCTCATTTACCTTGATGGTCTTGAAGCAAATCTTTATGTGATAAAAGCGTCAGCGCCTGTAGTCAATTAATGCCAGTTAATTGATCTGAAGAAATTGGGACATGCTACCTGCGTGTCCCAATTTTCATTTTGATACATATCTGAATTCGCACTATCTGTCGGTAAAACAGGTCAATACTTCTATTAAGTTTTTTCATGGTAATGGTCCGCTATACATTTATCCCAAAATTGAAAGGATTTATGAGAAAATTGATTTTGATATCAGGTTTTTGTTTGATTGTAGGGACATTCCATGGCATGTCCATTCTTGCCCAGCAGGACAGTACCTGGACTCTGCAAAAATGTATATCTTATGCATTGACCCGTAATATACAGGCAAGGAAAAGCGAACTCACAAACCAGCAGTACCTGGTTAATGCCGAAGAGGCAAGGGCTCAGCGGTTTCCCTCAGCAAACGCTTCTGTTAGTCAGAATTTTAACTGGACTAAAAGTGCAGCAGGAGGGGAATCAGGATTAACAGGCAGCAACGGTTCCAGTTACTCGGTTAATACAGGAATTACAGTATTCAACGCATCGAGGTTAACAACCCTGATTAAACAGGCTGAACTCAACATTGAAGGTGGCAATTACTCACTTGAGACTACCAGGGAATCGATCAGCCTTAGCATTTTAGATGCATATCTGCAGATATTATATGCTGAAGAACAGGTTCATAACAGTGAGAAACAGATTGAATCCACTACAAGCGAGCTTAATCTTGCAGAAGAGAGACTGGCCCTTCAGGCGATCTCTCAATCGGATTATGCCCAGGTTAAATCTCAGCTGGCAAGTGAAAAACTAACACTGGCTAATTCTCAAAGTCAGCTTGTAATTGCCAAAGTAACCCTCGAACAGTTAATGGAACTCCCTGTTTCAGATAACTTTAACATAGTACATCCTGATTTGACAGAGTCGTTGAACCAGAATAGGGTACCTGATGTTAAATCGGTTTATGAAACAGCCCTGGCAATCAAGCCACAAATAAAAAATGCTGCCATAAATAAAGAAATAGCATCACTTGATGAGAAAGTTGCAAAATCGGGTCTTTTCCCCGTTTTGTCTGCAAGCGCAGGAATAAGTTCAGGCTTTTCAAGCCTTAATAACAGCTCATATTTTAGTCAGCTGAATTATGGAATTTTCCCTTCTGCAGGCTTCATGCTTTCTATTCCGATTTATCAGAAGAAACAGGTCAAGACCAGTATTGCGCTCGCTAAAATCGGTTATCAGAATGCTGAGCTGAGTGAATTTGATACGAAGAACACTCTAAGGAAGAGCATCGAACAAGCATGTGTCGATGTAAGGTCGGCTCAGATCAAATATGAAGCCAGCAAGGAGAATTACAGTGCAACACTTGAAGCTTCACTCCTTTCAGATGAAAAATTTGCACAGGGAGTCATTAACTCAGTTGATTACCTGGTTTCAAAAACGAACCTGATCGTGGCAGAAAGTGAGTTATTACAATCAAAATATAACCTGATAGTCAGCTACAAAATCCTCGATTTTTATATGGGAATTCCCTTATCGCTTTAAAAGACAAAAGACAAAAGTAAAAAGATAAAAATTCAAATGCTAAGGGCTCAGGGCAAGATTAAATCAAAGATAAAAGTAAACAATCAT
>PLML01000227.1 GCA_003141525.1 Bacteroidales bacterium | reverse complement strand
AGAGATTCCAAAATGACTTTGGGAATTTGCTTACAGAAGGATTTGATGGGTGTTTATTACAGATATCTATTGTTACCATTGAAATAATAACTGCACCTAACACGGTCAATGCTCTGAAAAGCAATATCCCGGGTTAATTCAGATTAAAATAAAAAAATCTCTTTCAAACTTCTTAATAATCCCATGAGATCAGGCTGCTGAAGGCAGCCTTTTTAATGTCTGGTTGTACACCCAACCTCCTTTAGCCTGAAAGGAAGTTAAAATTCGGATATTTTTTCCATAAGAAATTTGATGCTCCGGATTTGAAGAGTCAAGGTGTATAATAAAAGAATGGTGAAAATCGCCACCGACCTTTGTTTAAATTTAAACGGATTGTCATAAAATCGATGAAAAACCAGACATAAACCAGGCGCATAAAAAAGGCACTCACAATTTGAGATTGTAAGTGTTTGATTTTGTTGAAAATCCGTCCTTCTTTAACCACTTCAAAAACAGGTCTGATAACACTTAACATACATTTATAAACAACAAAGATTTAACTCCGGCTTTTGGTGGTCAATTTATTCCGGCCAAAATTGGTCAGAGGCACCGGCTTTTCCAATCTTCTCAAACCTCAGATTTCTTACTCCAACACTGGAAACTCTTAATCCTGTTATCTTTTTAGACTCATCCCTTACAAATTCAATCTGGTTAAACCACCATTTATCAGTCGAAAAGTTGTCGGTCATGACAGGGATTAGGACTATATCTCCGGTGCGGAAATGACTGGCAATGAGTTTCCCTGATCTGACATTTAACGAATATGTTGAAGATAGTTCCCTGCTATAAAAATCTCCAATAAATTCCGTCAGATCTACCCTGGCTGGATCAAAATCAGGGAGCCTGGCAGCAAAACTCTCATTACCTCTTTGATTTATACCAAGTTTAATGGGCTTGCCATTTTCATCTTTATAAAATGTTATTTTTACAGGCGCACCCTGAACTATAAATTCGGCAGGTGAATATGGGGTCAATGGTATTTTTCTATTTCCTGGTGCTTCCATGAAAAGTTTGTCATTTTCATAAGATATAATAGCAACGAATCCTGGCTGGAATTCATATTGCCCACAGTATGTTTTTAATATTTCACTGCTTACTTCCACTGATTTTGTTACTACTTCATTAGAATCAGCAGACCCTTTTTCTTGTGTATCAGATCTCAATTGGTCTTTAAGATAAACTTCTGTGAGTTTATATGCCAAATCGGAAGGATTAAAGGAGTCATAATTGGAAAGGACAGCTACTGAAAATTTCTGATCAGGAAACCTTAAAAAATAGGCACGATACCCCCCATCTGAACCTGAATGAGCAAAAAAATTCAAGTTTTTGTATTTACCATAGAACTGCCCGAAAGCATAGGGGAGAATCTGCCCATTATTAAGTACAGCAGGTTTATTCATCATATTGATTGTTTCTGTATTCCCAACTACAGGTTTCTCGAAGTTCATTGCCCAGAGGCAAAGATCTTCAGCTGTAGATAACAGGCTTGAAGATCCCACAACGACATCGTTCAATACACATTTTTTATAGCCTGTGCTGTCTTGCCTGAATGAATATGCCCTTTTCTTTACAATTTTCTCGTAGTCATCACAGAAGAGAGTGTTATTCATTTTTAACGGTTCAAAGATGTTCTTTCTTGTATATTCTGCAAATGACTGACCGGATACTCGTGCAACTACTTCAGCCAGGAGGGAATATCCTGTATTGCAATACTCAAACTCATTACCAGGGTTGAAATTGAGTTCTTTTTGCTGGCTTACAAGCCTCAGAACATGATCCATGGTAATTACATCATCCAGCCTCCATCCGGCCATAGTTAATAATCCAGCCTGTTCCCGTAATCCACTGGTATGTGTCATCAGGTGTCTGAGCGTAATCTTATACCCGAAATCAGGTACTTCAGGAACAAATTTTCTAATATCATCGTCAATAGTTAGTTTCCCATCTTTTTCAAGCAACAGGATGGCAAATGCAGTGATCTGTTTCGACACTGAAGCGACGTTGAATACTGTTGATTGTATAATTGGAATATCATTTTCAAGATCTGCGCAGCCATAACCCTTTGCGAATACGATTTTCCCATCCCTGGCAACAGCAACTGAACTACCTGGTGTTTTGAGACTTTTCCATGTTTCAAAAAGCTGATCGATGATTTTTGGTGGTGTTGAACCAATTGATTCCAATTTCTCGAAGATTAGATCGTAACAACCTTTTAGTCCCTTATCTTCAAGGTTTCGTACCTCGACAATGTAGATTCCTTTTTTAGTTGAAAAAATAGATATTGTTTCTTCACCATATCTGCCATTTGGGCTGTCAAAATCCTCAATCTTATTACCATCAAGATCATAAGTGGTTATTATTGCATCAACTCCATTCTGGATTAGCCTGAAGAATGCAAAATTATTTGCATTCATACTAACTTTATATCTGTGTTTCTCCCCGGGCATTATTGTGACAGATACCCTATTCCCCTTTTTCAACTCAGATTCTTTAGATTGAGCGTAAATTCTGTTTGAAAATAGGAGGATGCCAAGAGCTGTAAGCGTGAAGACGAAATTATTAAGAGATTTCATGTCATAAGGTGTTTATACAATAACAAATTTAGGTTAAACTTTGAATTCAGATTACTGCAATGATTAAAAACAAAAGACGCTTATGACGCCCTTAGTGATCACGTCAGGTCTCGAACCTGAATGTAAAATCCGTCCTTCTTTGACCACTTCAAAATCCTGTCAGATTACACTTAACATACATAAATAAACAACAAATACTGAATTCCGGTTTTTAGTGGTCAATTTGATCGGGCTAAAGGTGATCAGGATCTCTGACATCCCCTCTCATTATATAATTTTATTAAGATTAAAAACTTTTACAGGTATTAGTTAAAATGTAAATAATATTATCTTTTCTTCCAACCAACTGATTGAAAAATCCATCAAGATAACCTGTCGCATCTTTTTTTTCTCTCTGATCTAAATAAGGGAATTCATTGATAACCCTGTAAAACTCGTCTTTCTTTTCTGAAAAAAGTTCCAGATCTTTCAGATAAACCTCTTTGCTCCTGCATATCCCAAAAAAAAGCCGTTCCCGTACTGTTTGGATTCCCATCTCTTCAGTAGGAAGTGCATATGGTGGATTTACCAGTCCTGTCCAGTCAAAATCATGTGGAATAGCTATTCCAAGGCCGGTCGATTCATAAACCAACGGTTTTATGACGAGAACATTATGTAGTCCAGGTACTGCCCAGTCATAATTCCCTATCATATAATTGAATATGGCAAACCTGTCCATAATCCTTGGAACGATATTTTTCTGAGTCAGTGTAGTCGATTTAACCCTAACGCAATTTGTTCTGGCAGCCAACCTTTCAGCAGGCTCAATGAAAAAGCATAATTGCTGGATAGGCTTTCTTTTCTTTTGTGTATCTAAATAAGTAACTTTCAGTAAACGCACCCTGAAGCTCGTATCGGTAAGAACATTAAA
>PLML01000048.1 GCA_003141525.1 Bacteroidales bacterium | reverse complement strand
TAATTGGTTTTGAAATATAATCGTTACATCCCGCTTCTATTGCCTTTTCTCTATCACCAGAAAATGCATAGGCTGTTTGTGCAATTATGATTATATCTGTGTTAAATTGACGGATTTGATGCGTGGCTTCATAACCATCCATATCGGGCATTTTAATGTCCATCAAAACCAAATCAAGGTCAGGATTATTACGGCAAGACTCAACGACTTCAACTCCTGTTTTTGCATGTAAAACTTCATTACTGATTTTTTGGAGCATGCTGGTTAAGATTATATATGATATTTCATCATCTTCGGCAACTAATATTTTCAGGTTTTTTATTTGAACTTCTTTATCCTCTGCAGTAACAGCATTTTTGATTGCGTTTTTTTCTTCCGGTACAGCAATGTAAGGAATAGTAAAATAAAATACTGAGCCTTTCATTTCTTCGCTTTCCACCCATATCTTCCCATCAAGCATTTCTACATAAGATTTACATATTGATAAACCCAAACCACTGCCTTCATACTTTCGATTAATAGATTCACTTCCCTGCCTGAATCTCTCAAAAATTAGTTCCTTCTGATTCTGAGGAATACCTACTCCCGTGTCTTTTACAAAGAATTCAAGGTAATTCCCCTTTTTCTCATATCCGAATTCAATTGAACCTTCATAAGTAAACTTAATTGCATTTTTAACAAGGTTAGTCAGGATTGCATAGACTTTTTCATTGTCTGTATTAATGATTGCTTCATTTGTTGGCAAACTGTTTTTAATTAAAAACTGCAACCTTTTAATTTCAACTTCTGGTTTGAAGAACTTATAAATGAATTCAATTTTCGCATTAATATTCGTTTCCTTAATATCAACTTTCATAAGTCCCGAATCAATTTTAGACATATCAACTATGCTGTTGATGGTATTGAGCATACGTGCACCACTAATTTGAATGGTTTGAATAAAATCTTGTTGCTTCTCAACTGTTAAGTTCGGTTCTTTCAATAGTTCGGTAAAGCCAAGAATGCCGTTCATAGGAGTACGAATCTCATGGCTCATATTAGCAAGAAATGTGGATTTCAAGCGGTCGCTTTCTTCGGCTTGTTCCTTTGCTTTAATTAATTCTAATTCAACCAGTATGCGCTCGGTGATGTCTTGAATTGTTCCAACCATAGTTATTGGTTGATTACTATCATTAAATTTAAGATTACCTATTCCATAAACCCACCTCTCTGCTTTATCATTTTGCCGAATAATTTTATATTCTTTATTAAATTTGATTTTGTGGCCTATTACTTCCTGATTAAAATAATCTGTCATAATATTTTGCCATTCAGGATGGATAATTGATGCCCATCCTTCAACTGATTTGTCAAAATCAGAATCAATTCCAAAAATTTTATCAAGAACTTCAGAACTTACCCATTTGCCTGTAGTAATATCCATCAAATATGTTCCAAGGTTAGCAATAACCTGAGTTTCTTTTAAAAAACTCTCGCTGTTCTGAAGTTTCTCAGCTATCTGTTTGCGCTCAGTGATGTCGTTAATAATGGATAAAATGTGGGATTTGTTTTTGATATGGATGATTTTGGCGTAAAACAAAGCCGTAATGATTTCCCCATTCTTTCTCTTGAATAAGAATTCCTTTCCTACTACATCCCTGCCCTCAAGAAGAGAAGATATTACCCACTTTTGCTCTTCTTTATCTACCCACATGTTGAGTTCAACCGCTGAATTGTTAATTACCTCTTCTCCGGTGAAACCCGAAACCGAGGTAAAGGCATCATTGACTTCGATGAATTTTCCATCTTCCGCACTCGTTATCGTGATTGCATAAGGGGATGTCAGGAAAGCCTTGGAATACTTCTCTTCGCTTTCATGCAATGCTTCTTCTGCCTGTTTACGCTCAGTGATGTCTTTTATAAAAACGACAACTCCAACTATTCGTTTTTTCTGAAATATTGGATTCCAATTAAACTCATAATAGATATCAAAATCAGGCTGAAATTGTATTTCAGTAAATCCTTCACCACTTAATGCTCTATCTATACTTTTTTTAACGATTTCTCTTATTTCAGGAATCCTCATACATTCAAGCAAATTCACACCAATTTTAATATCAACATCCCATACTTTTTTCATTTCCTCACGATGCTTTTCACTAAATGCCGTGTAACAATAAGCATTATCTAATGAAAAGATAATAATGTCAATTGGACTACTAAGTATGGCTGTGAGCAGTAAGTGTTGAGATTTTAATACCTCCTGTGTCCTTTTGTGCTCAGTGATATCTTTATGGTACGATTCCTTTAAGGAACTATTCTCTTGCTGCAAATCCTGTAACTCTTTTAAGAGTTCTTCTTTAGTTTTGTCTTTCATTTCTTCGATGCAATCTCTTGGGTTTAATACCTCGACACTTATAGTGTACTTTGCTTGTTTTTGGTTTGATAATACCTCATGCGGTTACAGCGAGTTAATTCATTAATGGAAAAGAGCACAGAAAGATAATAAATCTTATTCTATTCAATAAGATTTATGACTTATAATATAACGTTCCCTCTTCGCAAACAAAAGAGGGTTTTATTATATCTGAAAAACAATGGAGGTTTGGATTGTTTAGGTGTCCAAAAACTCTCCAAGAATTATATGGGGAAAGATTATAAGAGGCTCTGAGAGTGTCTACTTCACTTGTTTTTGGTTCAAATACCTATTACACCTTTTTTATGGTCTTATTTTCAAGAGTTACTTTATGTTTAAATGAAAGTGAATTAGCATCTCCAATTTCGGAGTAATCATATCCTCTTCGGATGAACTCATGATGAAGCGCAGCCAGGAAAGAATAACGAGCAGTACCTGAACCTCCGTTGTTTGCTTCCTCATTGAACCTGTTGATTAGTTCAACATCACAGTAAGACTCTAACTGTTTTTGAAACTCAGTGAAGTAATCGAGACCTGTTTTCATATTATTAAACTTATTAATTTTTGTTATCAAAATCCCCTAATTCATAAAGTATTGGTAAACAATAAATTTACTTTTCACATTAAGTACAATTTGGAAAGTCTGGGTGGCATTATTAACATTTTTGACAAGACCATCCACATCGCTTTACCACCGTGGTGTTAAACTCGGTTGGTATTCCATTAAAGGAATTCTTGATGCTTTGGTTACAAAGATATAAAATATTTAATGTACGCTGGAATTTATACTTTGATTTTCATGGAACAATTTCTTGATTACATAAATAAAAAAAAGCGGTACTATCTGAATAATCTCGCTGCATTTTCTCGTGCTAAAAGGAAGAAGTACCGCCTCATGGTCATCCGACCATTATGAGAAAAAGGCGACACGTGAAGTGTAAAAGTCAATGTTTGAAATACAATCCTGATGGGCAGGCAAGAGAAGATAGTGTCGCCTTATGGTGATATTTTAAAATTTTCTTTTCTTTAAAAAGCAGTTCCCCGATTCACCAAATAAACTTGTGAATTGCGAAACAAGGAACTGCGAAAAACCTAAACCCTACCACCTTCTGAAGATTACTCTAATTTACAAAATATTTGATTATCAGAAAATTAAATTTTGGCAATATAAAAGAAGATGGCATGATGTGTCTCGCTGCATTTCAACCCTCTTTATGGGTAATGGAATGACCAGCATCAACTGTCATGTCCCTAATCGTTAATGGCTTAAAAGAGGCATCAAACAGGAATGACTAATTTATAACAAGAATATCTTCATTTTGATATTTATGGTAGCAAATCATTGGTTGCTTTATATACATGTAGTTCATCATAAGTCGCCATATTTCAAAAAAATACCACACCAACCAAAGTTGTTGTAATTAAATCAAATTGTCAAATAGTCAATTAATCCTTCAAGCAACGAACAGACCAGCCAACTTGCTTACGACCGTAGAAGTTGGTCAAGGTGCTATAATTGTAGGTCAGAGAACGGAACCAAGCGTTTGATGCATCATACTCCATGGACGACCAGCAAGTACCACCTTCACCCACGAAGTGAAACGAACCATTGGTGGCACGGGAGCCACTCGGAAGAGCCGTAAAACCACTTTCATTGGTCGCTCCTGTATTAGGACTTTTCCAATGAATTGTCCTTGTTTCTTTTAGTTTGCCACCAGCATCATTTTTGCCACCTAAATAGGTTATCAGTGTTGTCCATTCTATGTCGGTAGGCACATGCCAACCTTTAGGGCATAATTTATTTATACTAACTGTGTACCAATTATACAAAGCACCGTATTTGTTTTTGTTGGCTGTTTCATCATTATTATACCAACATAATGCAGGTGTGGTTAATGCTGCCCATGCTTTATCATCTGTGACTAACGGTATGGCTGTGCCATCATTATNNAATTCTCAGCCATCCAAACCTGTTTGCCAATGGTTACAGTTTTGTAGACATTGCCGTCATTATCTTTCACGGTCTGCGCTTGAAGTCCATTTAACCCTATGCAAAACAAGGTTATTGCGAATAATATTACATTTCTATGTTTCATTTTTATACTCCCTTTTCAATTTTTGTCTTTTTGTTTCACAATTCACTGGTTTAAAGTTATCAAATACAAACTTAATCTGTACTATTAAATTCAGGTAGTAATTACATTAGTTCATAATAGGTTTCCATATTTCAAAGAATTCGATTGCTCTGCAGGAAATAAATCATATGGACAAATAGACAATTCAATCCCGCAAGCAACGAACAGAATAGCCAAAATCCTTATAAGCGCATTCTCTGTGGATATCGCTGTAATCGTAGTACATGTACCTGTACCAGACGTAGTATGTATGACTCTCAATAGAACTCCACCAGTAATCGTATTAGCTAATGTAGTTGAATGAACCATTGGTCATATATCTTACCATCTTTTGAAGGAAGTATTTTATCTCGGTCTATTCATAAAAGCAATACTCGACATAATGCTAATCCATATTATTCCTGCAAAGAAAATTATCAATGAAAGTTTGTTTTTTGCATGTGTACGGCTGACTCTGAAAAGCAAGTAACCGATGAACAAATTAAATAATGCCCATAAACCATTTGTCAAGGGTGTCGAAAGTCCTCTACCGGGTGGATTTGAAAACGGTGAAGGGAAAAAATTACCAGAAATTCCATTCACAAAATGAGGGACAAAATTGGTTAAAAATGCTCCTGCAAAAAATGCTGCGATGTAGTGATACCATTTTGGCAAAATAAAGGCAATCATTTTCTTTTCACCTGTGAGGTCATATATGACTTTATAGAACCTGGAGGGCACCGTGACTCTGTCTGGACCAATAGTGCCCTTAGACTCTCTTAAAATGCCCCCAGTTACAATAAAAATTGAATCATCTTCCTCTGCCCATTCCCGGACAAGAGTTTCCAGATTTTTCCATATACCTCTATTAAAAGCGGGAACTTGTGGACTCATATTGGAAAGAAAGAATGTCTCAGACATCGCCTCTGCATTAAATGTCATATCCCCGGCAGGGCAAAGATGTCCCCGGTCATATCCGGAGTTTTTATAATCTACAAGTTGTGCAGAGCCTGAGGGTACTGAAGGGTCTGGTCTGAAGTTATTTCCTCTTTCAGATTGACCAGTCAGCATAGAACGGGTTAACAAATATGAGACCCATTCCGCCTGTTCATCCCTTTTGCTATAAGAAAGGGTGTAGTAAGAATGTTTGATTATCTCATGTGTTGTTGAAGTCGGAAGTAAATCGCACTGTCCAAATAAAAATACTGGTAGAAATATTAATTGAAGAAGCAAAAGACGTTTCATGACAGTACGTATTAAGGCAATAGAATTATTATGCTGCTGCGATGTCAAAGAATGAAGAGATACATTGGTATTGTCCTGATTGTGAAAATGAAGGGGTTATTAGTGAATGGCAAAAGACGAAATGGGATAACAGGAGAGGTAATAAATAAGAGTTGATAATAATTAAGATTTTTGAATATGAAAAAAAAACCTGCCATTTCTGACAGGGTTTTTGCTTTTTTGGTACAAAATCGGTACAAAACTTTGTAACCTATTTATTTTCAGTACCCATTTGTCGGGGTGAGAATCCTATACTGCAATTGTTCTCTATAGCTAAACATTGAATGAATGACTATCAAATTTTATGAAATTCCGCCAGACCTTCATTTGCTTTATTTTAAAACTTTTGAAAGGAAACTTTTGCCATAATTATCTGTCTTTAATTATATTATGGAGCATTGAATCAAATGTCGAAAACAACAAGGACATTTAAAAAAATAATTTTGATTTTGTTAATTACCAAGCAACTTCTTCAGTACGTCTTCTTTCTTTAAATAATCATCTGCATACTTCTTGATGGTTGCGTATGATTTGTGACCGGAAAATGTTTTGCTGACATCAACCCCGTAAAGTGCTATGTTTCTTTGTATTGCATATCTTCTCATACAATGACTTGCAACCTTGTCTGCCTTCCAGTACTTAACATCTTTGTTCTGTTCCGCACTATGCAGGTAAACCACTTCATCACCAAACACTTCTTCTGCTATTAAATGCAGTCGGGTGTTAAACATATCCTTGTTGATGTTGAATAGTTTGTTGTCGGTTATCCGCATATGATACTTGATTAACTCCATTGCATCTTTATCAACCGCAACCACACTACGGCTTTTACTTTTCTTCCACTCCGTAAATCGTATTTCAATATGGTCTGAATTAATTGTTATACTGCCCTTGTGAATGTTTATCAGTTCTCCGATTCTCAGACCAAGAAAAGAATTTATGTATAGCATATCCAATACCACCTTGTACTTGTCGTTGTTTGTCCGGTGGTTCACCAACCTTTGGAAATCATCATAGCTTATTGAATATTGTTGGTTATCTCTTACAGGTTTTAATACTTTTTTAAGCAACGGAATATTTTTCGGCTTGGCTATCCAATTCAAGAATTTGATTACCGTGACTTGAGTCAAGTGTATGCTGACATTGCCATAAGTTTTTCTTACTGGCTTTTTCAACTTCTTGGTTTCAATCAACTTTCTTTCTCTTGCGTCTGCTTTTGCTCGTTTGTGTCTGACAAGCCATTTACCGAAGTCAATTATTGTCTTTTCATTAATTATCTGGTTTAATGTGTACTTGGTAAGATTGCCGTCATAATATGCTTTAAATGCATTTATATTGCGTACATATACTTTTTTAGTCGATTTCTTTATATCCGTCAACTGCTTATAGTATTCGTTTATATACCATTCCATCGGCTTATAATATCTTGCCTTGTCAAACAGTTCATTTATTTGTTGAGGGGTTGGGTAACTGTTATACATCGCCTCTAACATACTAATAGATTGAAATAAGTTTGATTTGATTTTATCCAAGTTTTGTTGTATTGTACCACCGTATTCGTTAGCGTTTACCATTTCAACCTGTTCTTTGGTAAGAATATATTCTGTTGGGTAATGCCAAAAGACTTGTTTGCCATTAATGGTGCAACTATATCTAAAGTATGTCTTGTAAAGGTTTTTCTTAACTACTGCTCCAAGTGTAATTAGTTTAAGTCCGAATTTCCATATCTTTGTTTCCATTGGTGTGTGTTGGTTACACCAAAGATAATGATTATATTAATCCTATATTAAAATGCCGAAATTATATTAAAATATGAAATATGCTGAAATACTTAAAATGCTGATAAACAAGCACTGTGTGTTTTTACTAAGTACATACTTTATAGTGCTTAATAATTTATAATTTCGCATTGTATGAGAAAAACTAAAGGGAAACAGGCTGGTATTCTGGGTACACTGATTATTCATCTGATTGCCGGAATAATATTCATGTCATTGCAACTTAGATCAATACAGAAAGTTATGGCAGCTGAATATCAGGTAGAGCTTGCACCTGAGGCAGAGCGCGTGACAAAAAAGGAAAAGATAATTGAGGTACCTGCAACATCTGTTGAAAAAGTTCTAAAAGGTGATGAGGAGATGCTGAATATCGCCAGAAATCTATCCAGCAAATCTACAGAAAAGATAAATCCTTCAGATTATATAGACAAGGTCAAAGAGGAGCTTATTAAAAGCGGCAAACTGGGAGTTGATAATTATATTGATGAACAAAAAAAACTGAATGAATCCGCGGGGAATGAAAACCTTACCGTTGAAAAGGATACTGTGAGTGGGAAAAAGAAAGTTAAGCCCAGTTCTTCACAGGAAATGGCTGCAAATTATAAGGGTCCAACAAGGATCTTTTATGACCTGATTGGCCGTAATCATCTTTATCTGCCAATTCCGATCTATAAATGTGAAGGATCAGGTACAGTCGTCCTGTCAATTGAAGTCGACCAGAATGGAATTGTCCAGAAGGCACAGGTTGTTGATAGAGAAAGTACTGCCTCAGATCCCTGCCTTATTGAAACGGCAGTAAATACGGCCCTGTTATCCAGATTTAATCCTGACGTCAATGCGCCCAGGATTCAGCTTGGTATGCTGACATATCAGTTTGTGGCGCAATAACGGTGTAAAGGCGTAAAGGCATAACGGTGTGATACGTCTTGTTGTCATGACGACACAATGATGAAAACGCAGGATGATGAATTGGTTCGTTGAAAAACGAGAGAGCTTTCCGGACAATGCCACAAATCTGATTGTTTTCTAAGAAAATTTTTATCTTTACTCTATGTGCTAATTTATTTAATAACTTAAAATCGCTGCATTATGGGAAATTTTCAAAAGCTTCGTGTATGGCAGATCGCAAAAGAACTTGCCATCAAGATTTACAAACTTACTTCTAAACCATCGCTTTCAAAAGATTTGGGTCTAAAGGATCAAATCCAGAGATCAGCCGTAAGCATACCTTCTAATATTGCCGAAGGAGATGAATTAGAAACAGATAAACAATCTATCCGTCATTTTTATATTGCTAAAGGGTCAACAGCAGAATTGTTGACTCAACTTATCATTGCCCATGAAATTGGATATCTTGATTCTGAAACCACCGACGGCCTGGTAAATGATTGCCAAATCATTTCAGTGATGCTTATGAAACTTATTAAAGCAAGGAGTAATTAACCGGAACAATAACGGTAACAACTACCTCTAAACGTCTCGAATGTGAACACCTTTAAACCGTTATGCCGTTATGCCGTTACGCCGTTAAGCCTTTTATCTATCAGAATAACACAAATTTCCGCCAGGATAATTGTATGGTTGAATCACCTCCGGTGTATTCCGGTTTGATGATCTGGCATTAACCAGGGGGCTTATGGTATGAGCTTTAAGAATTTCCGAAGGAGATGGAGCTAACAGGTCAAGAGCATCTGATTGTGAGGTTGAAAGATCAATCCATCTGGTTTCTGAAGATTTATTGAGAATGACAGGCATCCGTTTTCCAGAGTTGTGGATCCCGGCCATCAGATCATTGGCCCCGGTTGTGACAATTGAGAAAGTACTTAAAACCTCACCTGTGTTATCCTCAATCCAGTCGTCGTAAATTCCCGCGATCGATAACACTTCATTTTCAACATGATAAATATACCACGGAATTTTTTCATTGCCAACATGTTGCCACTCGAAGAAGCCCTTGACAGGTATAATACATCTTTTTGAACGGAAAGAAGAAGAATATGAAGGTTTCGTAGCTATACTCTCCGATCGGGCATTAAAAGTCTTGTACCTTATTATGTTCGCTTCGTCAGAACTTTTAGTCCATGCTGGTATCAATCCCCACTTTAAGAGTCGAATTTTTGAAGGATTTCCAGAACATATGGCGGGGATAGACGGAAGACTGAAAGCATGATAATAATAACTTGGCCTGTACTTGTCAGGATCTATTAAGGTGGCACCATACCGGTTTTCAAGTTCCTCTTTGATAAGATTAACATTTACAGTAAAGCACATGACTACCTGCTCAAATATTCAGTTAGATTTGCCTTCAGAGGTATTGGCAGGGAGTAACTGAATAGGTCATATTCAGGCCATGGGTTTATTTTGGATAATACACGATACATCATGTTATTGATATAGGAGTATATTTCAGGACCATTCCAGGCGCTTGAATTGAATAGAACAACCCATGATATTCCATCAGATTGCCGTTTCATCATACCGGCGCTGCCGGGAAAAGACCCGGTTCTCCACCACGTTCCATCTAAAACTGTCCCCTTCCATCCTACAGGTGCAAATCCATTATTAATATCTGTCATAAATCTGATACTTTGATCGGTAAGAATATCAGGAGGAGTTTTAAAGCCGTCTATAGCCAGTAATAATCGCATAAGATCAGGAGCGGTTGCAACCCATGCTCCTGCTGCGCCAAGAGCTTTTATATCATTTCCTCCATAACTGGGTGTTACCATCTCACCTGTCCCATATATTGAAGGTTTCAGTAAAACGTCGGCAGGTTCGTAGTACGTAACCTCGAAAGGAGCTTTCTCTGAGGGCAGATTCCCGGCAATTTTCATATCATAGATGCCAAGAGGTTCCAGTATTGTTTTCCGGCAAAAATCTTCATATGACATACCTGATACTTTTTCTATTACCAGGCCAAGGATACTGTAGCCAAGATTTGAATATGCCTTTTCTGTTCCGGGAGTATAATGGAGTCTTTTCTCAAGGGCAAATTTTACAATAGTCTTTGTATCTACCGGGGGTTTTACTCCCATCTTATCCGCTACCACCAAGGGCATAAACATCTGATCTCCATAGCGCTGCGTCCATCCGCCTTCATGGCTCAGGAGTTCGGCAACGTTTATTTTGTAGACTCTCTTGTCTTTAGGTTCTCCGTAGTACGGATCATTCAGAATTCCCCTGGTACCAAAAACGCTATCCGTCAGAGCCAGCATTCCCTCTTCCTGAAGCTTCATAATGCCAACAGCTGTAACCAATTTTGAAATACTTGCAATTCTGAATTGACTATATGGCTGAGTTTCAGTTTTTGATGCAGTATCGGCATATCCGAATCCCCGGGCAAAAATCAGTTTTCCATCTTTGGCGATAGCTATTGAAGTCCCTGCGATTGACCACTTTCTTAAAAAAGCATTTACAGTTTTTTCAACACCGGTAAATTCATTCCCTGATGAGAAACTATTTGTGAGCCGGATATTATTTGGTATAAGTTTATCAATAAGGAAAAAACTGTTTTCTTTTGCCCCGGGGTTAGAACTAACCAATAATAGCAATAGAGTAACCAACAATATTTTAATTCTTTTCCTCAACTTCAATTCGTTTTTCACAAGACAAAAATAAAAAGTATTCCGTTTCATACGCCAAGTATACGAAAAAATTCCTATTTTGTTTGATAAATCAGGTTTTTAACCTCTTTGGCACATGATTTGAATTAATATTTTAATATAACCTCCTGTAAAAAATATTTATAATCTGTAAAGGTTTTTCAAAAAAAAAGAATCAAAAAATTAACTTTGTAATCTATGCTGTCACTAAGACTACAAAATATACGGATTCTTTTTGCGCTTACACTGCTCTTCATATCAGGAGGTGTGTATTCTCAAGTTACAAATCCTGATACTGCATATTATGATACAACTGATTATATTCCGGTATTAGTTAAAGGTTCACTTGACTACAACCTGATGATTGCGGCCTCTAAAGGTTACGAACTGGAAATATACCGGCTTATTACGAATGGCGCCGATATATTTTCAGAAACTGAACAAGGTGCCACACCTCTCATCTTTGCTGTTTCAAGCAATCAGACAAAAGTTGCGCAAATACTTATTAATTACGGGTCAGATGTAAATAAGATAACGTCACATGATATAACTCCTCTCTTAATAGCCGTAAAAAATCAGAATGCAGAAATAGCGGAAGCCCTTATAAGAGAGGGTGCTGATATTGATGCTACCGACAAATACGGTGCTACATCTCTTCATTATGCATCAGTGTATGGATACCTTGAGGTTGTCGACATGCTTCTTTATTATGAAGCTTCGATAGATAAAAAATCAATTGAGGGATCTACTCCGCTCCTTGCTTCAATATGGGCCGGCAATGCTGATATTGCGGATCTCCTGATCCAGAATGGTGCCAACATGGAGACGAGAGATAAAGAGGGTTATACACCTTTTCTGATGGCTGCACAAAATGGTGATACATTATTAATGCAACTTCTCTTTGAAAAAGGCGTCGACATTTATGCAACAAATAGTTCTAATCACAATGCGCTGACACTTGCAATAATAGCTGATCAAAGTGCTGCTGTGGCATATCTTATGAAGATTGGGAACAAATGGTCAAACGAGGGGAATCCTTCTTTAAATCCGTTTGTTGTTGCATCAAAATACAGGAGAAAAGATATTATTAAAATCCTTGAGGATGCTAAAATTCCGGGCAAGATCGGTCATGAAATAGATCAGGTTGATATAATGGTCTCCTCCAGGTTTTTCCTGCATGATATTTATTCAGGAGCAAGCCTTTCTTTCAAGGAACCATATTTTAACGCAGGTATTATATTTGGATTTGATACGAAATTATGGTACACAAGAGTTCTGCTTAAACAATCCGAGGGAATATTCTATCAGTACTTTGATAAAGGTTCGGTTGTTTATGCAGGATTGTTTAAAGATTTTGACTTGACCAATAACGCTTTCAGAGGCAATTTTGTATTGTCGACATTGCTGTCAGCAGGTTATTCTTTTGGAAATGAGCTTAAAGGGACCTTAAGTGCACCTCCGAATAAATTCCTGGTTATTCCCGGCATCTCATTTAAATGGACAAAGAAGGATCTTTCATTTTCGTTAGGTGCCGATTACATGAATTCTGATTTTTATCATATTGGTCCGGTTTGGTTAAGATTTGGCGTTGCATATAATCTCTACTTCGATAAGGTAAGGACAAAAGAGAAAACTTTAAAGTGGTATTAATGAATATTATGAAAATTGCAATTAAAATATTTCTCCTGCTTACCCTGATTATTTTCTTCTCCTGTGAAGATCAGGGACTGTTTGTCAAATGTCCGGATTGCACCGCAGATGAACCGGTAAAGACAGACCTGGAATTTAAACTTGATTTTTCTTACGGATGGGTTTTGATCAATATATATGAAGGTAATCTGGATGACAGTATTCTGATTTTCAGTGATCGGATATTTGACCCGCCTTTTAATTATAACGTGTCGATTAACAAAAAATACACTGCCACAGGTACCTATTACACTCAAAACAACGAATATATTGCAATTGATTCGGCAACACCCAGAGTAAAATACGATAAAGTACAGTGCGACAATCCCTGCTATTTTGTATATGATAAGGTCATTGACCTCAGGTTGAAGTATACGAAATAAGACAAAAGGTAAAAGGCAGTACAGTTATCTATGCAATCCTGGAGAAAATTATTAAATTTTTTATCTTTATTAATTGAGTATAGTTTTTCTAATCCTGTATTTATTATATTTTTGACAATATTCAATAATTGAGTAGTTATGAAAAAGAGTTTTTTTATGTTATTCCTTATCCCCGGGTTATTATCATGTGCCCATAATGATAATAAAGCCAGATCCGAAAACTTAATTAAGAAAGAAGTCTTGGATGTTGCAATCAAATATGCAAGGGATAAATTTAAAGAACCAAAAGAAACAGTTGCAAAGGATGGTATTGTTACTGTTGTCGAGAAGCAGGTAAATTATGTCACATCAAATGCTTATCAGATAAGATACGTCATAGACCCTTCAAAAATTGTAATCGGACTAATTGATGATGATGAAAATGAAGATGCAATAATTACTATCTCTTTATTTAACGGATATACAGAAATGCCAGAGTCTCTGATACTTATTAAAACAGATGGAAAAATGGTGCTGAACAGGTCAATTGAAGCTGATATGAGGATTATTGGAATAAAAGACAGAGTAATAACGGCTGAAGTTTTTACGCGCTCACGTAATTCACCTTTACGCAATTGTTCATCCTGTAAAGAGGTGGTAAAATATAAATACAGGATGGGTGATCTGGTAAGAATAGAATAGCTCGCAGATACTGCACCTGAATAGTCGTGATTCAAATTAAACTAATGATTGAGATTCTTATTCAGATCCCCTTTTTTACTGACCTCAAATACATCGGTTTTTGCTCTGTTGAAACCGGCAACAACCAGAGAGGTATCTCCTTTAAAATAGAGTAATGACTCTACCATACCCTGCAGCAAGATTCCACTTTGAGACGGGCTTAATACATC
Source organism: Bacteroidales bacterium (assembly GCA_003141525.1). GTDB lineage: Bacteria > Bacteroidota > Bacteroidia > Bacteroidales > VadinHA17 > LD21. The sequence continues at coordinate 26,671 of PLML01000048.1, read as the reverse complement.
AAAAGAAGGCTTTCCCTTTTCCTGCTTCTCACCCTTATTCAATAAAACAATCCCCTTGTTTGCATCATAGTATCCGGTAGCCACATCATAAGTATAATCATTGCCTCCAACCAGAACATCAGGATAACCGTCACCATTAAAATCCTGAACAATCATCTTCTTGATCGGTGAAACCTGCAATGCTTTTGGCAGCTTCTCCCATCTGAATTTACCTTTATCATTCCATAAGATGTAACTTGAAGTAGTATTTACTAAAAGTTTAAACTCCACTCTTTTCAATATATTTTCGTCTAACATATCTCCGATGCTGGCATAGCTAAAAGTGACATAATCCTTAAACTTAATTTTAAAAAAATTTGACTGGCCCTGGAGTTCATCCAGATAATTGACCGGGTACTCAGTCATTTTGCCGTATCTGTCGGGCCAATAAGCAGTCATCAGCGGATCTATGATGCCGTCCCTGTCCAGATCAACTGCATAAATTTGAAGGGGATACATATCGCTTATGTCAAACCTGTTATTATCACCCAGATTACCTGCGATATAGTCATCGTAACCATCTTTATTAAAATCCCCCACAGCGAGAGAGGACCAGATCCCTTGATGAGTTTCCAGTTCAGGTATGTTCTGAGGAACAAGTTCTTTCCCATTCATATTCTTAAGAAGCACCAGAGAATTATATTCTCTTGCAACAAGTAAATCTTCCCAACCATCTTTATCATAATCAGTCCAGATTGCATCGGTAACCATTCCAAGGTCTAAACGTGAAGCAGCATTAACGGTCAGTTTGCCTTTATCATTGATAATGAGCCATGAATGGTTAGCATATGGGAACATTCCTTTTTTTACCCGTGAACCAACAAACAAATCCACATAACCATCATGATTAAAGTCGCATGCCCGCACAACTGAAGCAGGAAAAGGTGGAATAGGAAGTTCTGTTCTTATGAAAGTACCATTACGATTCTCGTACAGGTAGTGTTTGTATTCACTTTCCTCTTTGTTTTCATATCCGCCTGCGACTGCTACAACATCATTATTACCATCATTATCAATATCCACTATTGCAAGATCTGATTCGGAAAATTCCTTTTGTGTTGTCAATCCTTCAAATTTGGCTTCTTCAAATCTGTTCCCCCTCCTTAAAAATACCGTTGTTGGCAATATATTTGTAGAACCAATGATAAGGTCTTCACGGCCGTCACCATCAATATCCCCTTTGGCCATGCGCGGTCCGACCTGTGAAAATTTATGCGGTATTATTTTCTGCGGGAGTCCGAAATCGACAAAATCTGTTTGTTCGTGTATATAATTTATAACATTTTCGCGCTTATTAAACATCAGGTCATTTTTCTTCAAAACTTTGACCACAGCCTTTGAAGGAATGGAATTTATTTCATTTATTTCAAGAGTCTGATTGGCTGCAACATTTTTCAGAGTTGAAGTATAGCGGGTTGCCGGCCAGGTAACCTTTACCGAATCTATTGAAACGTCCTTCCCAAGTCCAAAATGAACGATCGGATCCACCGAAGATGCATATCCTCTTGTCAGAAAGTTCTCAGTAAACTGGTATTTTCCCTTGTCCCACAATTCAATCTTTGCACCAATAGCCATTGTATTGCCTGTCTTTCCTATCAACTTAATCCTTAAATAATTAGCCTGTTTTTTAGATTTTTCAACTGTAGTATTTCTGAGTATAAAAGCTTCGTCATCCAGATTATTTACCACATAATCAAGATCGCCATCATTATCAAGATCGACAAAAGCAGCTCCATAGGAATATGAAGGAACTTGTGGCAGCCAGTCTTTTCTTTTTACAAAACTGCCATCCCCCTTGTTTTTAAATGCATTATTTGGGATTTTTACTGCCGGGGCCATGCTTATGAGCATATCATCGGAAGCGTAATTTCCCTGGGCTTTCACTTTAAACTTTGTCCAGTCTTTGTCTGTTTCATCTCTGGGATAACCGTTTGTAATAATCAGATCTTTATTCCCGTCGTTGTCATAATCGGCAAATAATGGCGACCAGCTCCAGTCGGTCTGATAGATGCCTGCCATTTGACCTTCCTCGCTGTATGGAAGCATTTCACCGTTCAAAAATCCATTATGCATATGCAGCATGTTCCTTACATACTGGTGCTCATAACCATACTGGTCCTCCAATACATAATATATATAGCTGAAACCATTAACAGTCTGCCTTCTTTTGTAATATGCTTCGGGCAACATATCGAGAGTGAACATGTCAGGATTTCCGTCATTATTAACATCAGCCATATCATTGCCCATTGAAGATCGTGACTGGTATGACATGTACTTCCTGATTTCATTACGGAAGGTGCCGTCTCCCTGATTTATATATAACAAGTCGTTGGAATTAAAATCATCTGAAACGTAGATATCCGGGTAACCGTCCTTGTTCACATCACCTATAGCCAGGCCCAGCCCAAATCCCTCATATACTATTCCAGCCTTTATGGTAACATCAGTGAAAGTGCCGTCTCCGTTATTATGGTAAAGCCTGTCATTATTTGCAGCGCTTCCATCATTTATTTTCGCACGGTACTTGCTGTTCATCCTTGAACTAACAGTATTATTCAAAACGTAAAGGTCAAGGTATCCATCCAGATCGTAATCAAAAAATGCTGCATTGACGGACCAACCGGTATCGGCAATTCCATACTTTTCAGCCATCTCCGTGAAGGTAGGATCCATTCCATTTTTGGTTCCGTTGTTTATCCATAACCTGTTTTTACGCTTTTGAGGATCTTTATTGGCCGTTGAGGTGAGATAAACATCCGGCCATCCGTCGCTGTTGATATCCACGATTGTAACGCCGCTGTACCACTGATCATTTGTAAGTCCTGCAAAATTCGCTGTGATATCCTTAAATTTAAAATTACCCAGATTCAGATAAACCCGTGGTGAAACCTGGTTGCCGGCAAAAATAATGTCCTCTAAACCATCATTGTTCAAATCCGCAATGCCCACACCGGCGCCATTGTATATGTATTCATACTTCATGAGGTTCAAACTGTCGGTCTCAACTATTTTGTTATTAAAATCGATGCCTGTTTGCTTTGAACTTAATAACTGGAACTTGGGTGATTGGGAACAAGAGATTAATAAAAAGACGCTGCAAAAAATCAATATAAATTTTCTCATGCTGTATATTATAACGGGTTAAATTCGAACAAACTACTCATTAATTCCATCCTTATTCAAATCCATCTGCTTATCATTTTACCTCTTCCCCCTGACCCCTTCTCCCAAGAGAGAAAGGGGTAACTAAATAACATATAATGTATTAGCCCCTCCCTCCCGGGGGAGGGGTTGGGGAGAGGTAAAACTAAGAAAAGGGGATGATATATTAGTTCATCAATAACATTCATCAACCCTGTAAATGTATAAAAAAAGTGGACTACAAAATATATGTAGTCCACTTTAGAATTAAGCTAATGATAAAATATTATCTGTTCTGAGTCAGTTTTCCATTACTTAAGTCAAGCTGACGTTGTGGTATAGGATAGGTTACATCTTCAGGACCAACAGTGCTACTGCCATATACAACACTACCCCAAGGCATTGTTCTTTCATAATTAAGAGCCCTGTTCAGTTCAGTAACGGTAATTCCCCACCTGTTCAGGTCAAACCATCTATGACCTTCCTGGCCGAGCTCCAGTTTTCTTTCCATATAAAGTGCCGTTTCCGCATTTGCTTTACCTGCAAATGGAGTAGTATATTGAGATATCTGATAGTTAGCTGCATTTGTACCATCAGGCATCTTTACCCATCCGTCTGAATTTGCGGCCCTTGCGCGTATCTTGTTAATATTAATTTGAGCATTGACAAGATCACCTGTTTCAATCTGACATTCTGCAATCAGCAGAAGAAGATCTGCATAACGAATCATACGATATCCGTTTGCGGTAAATCCTGTTGTCCAGTTCCCAACATCTGTATACTGACCTTGTTGAGATTTTTTAAAAACTTGTTTTTTAGGACTATATGGGCCATCAGCGGTCTGGTCACGAATCCAGTCAGCACCGGTATGAATCCCCCAGTCCCAGTAAGGAATTCCCCTTCTGCCAACTGACCAGTCTAATCTTGGATCAAGCGGTCCCTTATCAGTTACAAAAGGATCTGGTTGACCTAATGGTGCCTTATCTAAACCATAATCATTTTTAACCGGATTATTATTATAAGAATTGTCAAGTAATGGTAATCCACCTGATGTTCTGAATGAATTAACAAATTCCTGGGTCGGATTGGCGAATCCGCAGCAACCTCCATTGATATAAGGAAAATTCAATACCTCGCCATATCCGGCATTAGCCCCTCCGGACCCATCATTTACAGAATACTGAACTGTGTATATAGCTTCGATACCGTTGCGATTGACAATATCAAAGATCTCACCGTAGGTTGGAGCAAGCCCAATAGCAGTACCATTAGGTTTTGTTCCTGTGGAGGAGGCTTCCTGAAGAATTGGCAATGCACCTGCATAGTCATGATTCATCTGCATCATTGCTTTTCCAAGGAAAACCTGGCATACTGTTTTATTGAATTTACCAACAGCACCCATATTGAGTGGCAATTTAACACCTTCTTGAAAATCAGCAATGATCATAGGTCCGGGATCAACATCGTTACCAACGGTTGCTGTATTAGTTTTTTCATCCAGATAAGGTATTTTTTGCCACATTCTCCAGGCTTCGAAATGATACCACCCGCGAAGCGCTCTGGCTTGCTCTAAATACGTATCAGCCTGATCCTGATCAATATGTCCCCCTTTCAACGCTGAATTGACTATATTAATCAGGTTGTTACATCTGGAAACACCCTCATAACACAATCTCCACTTTTCATTCAGAAAACCGTTTGTGGCCGTTTCACTAAATGTCTCAATGCCGTTGATATCAGGTTGGTCAATTTCAGTTGATCCTTTGATCGTTTCTAAACCCCTGATATCACCATATACCCAGTTGGAAGTTTGTGGCCCCCATGTTGTATTAGAGATCGACCATCCGTCAAGCAACGAATAGCAACCGATTAACAAGGCATCACAACCTTTGGCGTTAGATAACACACTTTCGTCCAAGCTCCCTGCCGGCTTAACATCGAGAAATGAATTCTTGCATGAACTCCATGTTCCGATCGCAGCAAGGATTAATATTATTATAATATACTTCTTTTTCATAATATGAAATTATTTTTAATTAAAAACTCACATTGATTCCGAACAGGAGTTGCTTAACAAGCGGATAGTTTCCTGCATCAATACCAAAAGATATGTCCGAACCACTAATCTCGGGATCCATGCCGGAGTATTTGGTAATGGTGAAAAGATTCACCACCTGAACATAAACCCTGAGTGATTGAATACTAATCTTACTCAATAGGTTTGAGGGAATCGTATAACCAAGCTGCAAAGTTTTCAACTTTAGAAATGACCCGTTCTCAAGAAGAAAGTTACTTATTTCAGTGTTAGTTGAGAAATTTGCAATGCTCGAAGCTTTTGGTACAGTTGCGCCTGTATTTGTTGGTGTCCAACTATTGTACAACAGATCTTTACCCTTCTGTCCAAATCCTTGAGCGAAATCAAGCTGCCATTTGTTCCAGTTAAAGATGTCATTTCCCTGCGACCCATAAAAGAAGGCAGTCAGATCAAAATTCTTATAGGTGAATCCCAGGTTAACTCCATAAGTGAATTTCGGGTTAGGATTGCCAATAAATGTTCTGTCTGCAGGAGTAATTATACCGTCACCATCGGTGTCCTTGAACTTGAAAAATCCAGGTGCGGCCCCGTCCTGTGTGGGTAAATCAGAATTTTCCACAAGGGTAGAAACACCATTAACAACTTCTGTGTGGAAATCGGCCTCCTGGAACAGGCGGTCTACCTTATATCCAAAAAATGCAGACATCGGATGTCCTACCATATCCCTCGATGGAACACCGTCGATCCTGTTTGCAGTATTCACTGCATTACCAGGATCAAAGAATGTTACACCCTCAGCAATTTTATCTATATTATTTTTATATGTAGTTAGAGATACACCTCCGTTAAATCCAAGCTCACCAAATTTATCTTTGTAGGTAAATTCCATGTCTAATCCTTTATTGGTCATTGCCGCGATATTTATATACGGAGGAGTTGCATCTCCTGAAGTTGCAGGTAATTCAGGATTGTACAACAGATCCTTTGTTTTCTTTTGGTACCAGTCAAACTTGATCCCTACTTTATTGTTCAGAACAGAGGATTCAAAACCTATGTTGGTAGTAATGTTGGTTTCCCACTTGGCATCTGGATTCCCAATACGAGTAGCGTGGAAACCCTGAACTGATGAATTAAATGTCCCGTTTATGTCATAAAAAGAGGCAGAAGGTGACCCTCCATAGGCAAAGAACGCGTTCTCTGGAGAAACGGCAAGTTGGTTGCCCATTTCTCCCCATGAACCCCTGATTTTCAAGTCATTGATAAAACTAACACTCTTGAAAAATGGTTCGTCACTAACGCGCCATCCTGCGGAAAATGATGGGAAAATACCATAACGGTTGGCAGCACCAAACCTGGAGGAACCATCACGTCTTACTGTGGCGCTTAACAGATACTTGTCCATCAGTGAATAATCAGCTCTTAAAAACTGGGAGACCAATGTAGTCGGAGTATTTAGATTGGAGTTCGCATAAAGAGTGCTGGCACCATTAGTTAATGTCCAAAAATTGGGATCCTCAGAGAAATAATCTGCACGACGGCCCTCCATGCTACGTCCTATACCATATTTGATTCCTTCATACCCTGCAACAGCAAGGATCTTATGCTGACCGAATGTTTTATCTAAAGTAAGAGTGTTCGTCGATACCCAGTCATTACCGTAGCTTGCACCTTCAGTGTAATTATTGACGGCAACATTTTCCGCGGCCTCATGCGTCACATATCCGAAGTAATTATAATATGCATCATTGAAGGTACCTCCAAGAGTGGATCTGAAGTTCAACCCCTGTATAATTTTTACATCTAAAAATGCACTACCTATTAGACTCATATTCCAGTTAAGGTTGTCCTTTCCCCTCCATTGAGTTGCGACAATGTTTTTAACAGCACCCAATCTTGAGGCAATTCCTGTTCCACCCCAATCGCCGACCGCAAATGGACCAGATAATCCGTCTGGAACCGCAACAGTCATTTTGACAGGAATAATACTTGGAAGCGAGTAAATCAAGGTCATCGGACCACTTTCATCTTGGTTTGAAACACCATGTGTTGTACGATAAGCCATAGTAACGTTCTCCCCCATTTTCACATGGTCATTTAAGAAAGTGAATTCGGAATTGAATCGTGCTGAGTATTTTTTAGCATCATTATAGATCACAATTCCATCCTGCATGAGGGCACCCAATCCAACAAAGTATTTTGCTTTATCAGTACCCCCTGAAAGAGTGATATCATGATTTTGAACCATGGCATTCCGGGTTATTGCTTTATACCAGTTTGTATTTCCAGCCCAATATGGTAATGTGGGTGTTGCATTGGTAGAAGGCCCATAGAGCGGATCATTAGTAGTTGTTCCGTCATTTTTGTAAACAAGCCATTGCAGGTTTGCCTCCTCCTGTGTATTTAAGACGTTTGTCGGGCCATTACCCGGTAGTTGTGTACCAACATACATGCCGTATGTTACTTTTACTCCATTGCTCCCTCTTTTTGTAGTTACCATGATGACACCGTTTGATGCCCTGGATCCGTAAATGGAAGCCGCACCAGCATCCTTAAGTACACTAAGTGATTGAATGTCATTCGGATTTAAAGAAGAGATGTCCTGAGTGGGAACTCCATCAACAATATACAGAGGATCGTTGTTCTCAAAAGAACTAAATCCCCTGATCCTTACCTTTGATGTGACACCCGGACGTCCGTCGCCTAAAACCGTAACACCAGATGTTTGTCCCTGTAAAGAGTTACTCACGTTACCTGTCGGTACTGCGGTAAGTTGAGCAGGTTCTACAACACCGACAGAACCGGTAAGGTCTTTTCTCCTTTGAGATGTGTATCCGGTTACCACCACTTCCTGGAGTGCCTTTACATCAGAAAGCATAACCATATCAATTACTGTCTGGGTTCCAACAACCACCTGTTTGGTCTGATACCCGATTGATGAAAATAAAAGTACCGATGTTGGAGCAGGCACTTTAAGAGAATAGGCACCATTCAGGTCGGTGATCGCTCCGATCGTCGTCCCCTGGACAGTAACGTTTACACCAGGTAGAGGTCCCTCACCTATAGAGGAAACCTTCCCGGTAATGGTTTTTTCCTGAGCAAAAATAATGCTCGAAGAAAACACCAAGCTCAGAAAAAACAGCGTAATGTGCCGTACATTCGTAGTAATTTGCATAGTCATTCGTTTTTTAAACATGTTAGTTAGATAATAAGGGTTCATTTTTATAGAGCAAGCATTCACTTGTTTTAACATAGGTAATGATGATCAAAAATTAAAATCAGGTTAAAAAGTCATTAAAATCACGTTAAACATACGCAATATTATAATAAAATTATTACAACAACAAAAAAAAAAATTATTTTTTATGTTAAATCAGCAAAAAGTTATCAATTCAAAACATCATTACATTCTATCTAAATGTTGTATTACGCTGACGTGGAGCTATGGTAAAACTTGCATCTTCCATTCTCCCTTCGTTCATAATGATGAACTTAACGTATAATATCTGTCGCTGTACTCAATTAAAAATAGTGGTTGCTATGGGATAGATATATCCAGACGTGAAAGACATAATTTTATAAGTGCATGATATTTAATTAAAAAAAATTAGGGGGGGGGTAAAATTAGGTTTTTCGAATGCCAAACAATATATTTGTTTCAAACAACGGCACAAAAAAAATAGTATTCAGAGGTGCCCTTATATTAACTCTTAAAAAACAATAATAATGGATCGACGACAATTTCTTGGAAAAAGTGCAGCAGGGGTTGCCTCTGCTGCTTTATTATCTCATTTACCTGCTAATCTGTTTGCAGGGGGAAAGATGATTACACCCTATCGTACGTTTGGTTTTCAATCGTACGTTTGGGCAGATGCGTTACAAGTTGACTTCCCCGGGACACTAAAAAAAGTTCAGTCTATGGGATATTCCCAAATCGAAATGTGTTCTCCAAAGTCATACCAATGGAAATCCATTGCCAGATTGAGTACTAAGGAGATAAATACTATTATCAATGATGCCGGATTGACTTGTCCCAGTTGTCATTTTACATATGGCGAACTCAAAGATGAGTTAGATGATAGAATCGAATTTGCTCAAGAATTAGGGCTGAAAGACATGATTCTCCAAAGTTTCTTTTTGGAGAAAAATGCTACGTTGAATGATTACAGGAAGGCTGCAGATAAACTAAATGAGATTGCTCAAAAAATTAGCAAAGCTGGCATGCAAGCAGGATTTCATAATCACAATATGGAGTTTGAAAAAATAGATGGCGTACTTATTTATGATATATTGATGGAGCAGTTTGATCCCAAATTGGTGAAAATGCAGTTCCAGGTTGCCGTAATCAGCGAAGGCTACAAAGCGTCTGATTATTTCAGAAAATATCCGGGTCGTTTTATTTCTGCCCATTTGTCTGATTGGTCTGCTACATCAAAAAAAGGAGTTCCTATTGGACAAGGTGTTGTAGATTGGAAAGAGTTTTTCAAGACAGCTGAAGCTTCAGGTGTAAAATATTTCTTTGTTGAAAATGATAGCGAATTTTTCAAAGAAGATATTTCGTATCTAAAAAGCCTTTAATGGTGATAATATAGCACTATCAAAAAGAGAAATATGAGCTAAAAACACTGCTTCAACCGGACTTGCGCTCAATGTTGTTCCCGCCTATGCATTGGGGAGTACCCATCGATTTATTCTGGCCTCTTTTGTTGTGAACTGCCAGTTTATTTTTGATTTCTTGAGTCCAATACCTGTTCCATCTGTGCAACAAACTGACTATCTTGCTTTGGCGGGATTACCCGCCCTTTTACCTTCCAGGGTTTTAAGTCGTTTTTTTAAAACTCTTCTTACGGTTTCGTAGGATATACTTTCTGCATATTTAAGTTCTACAACTTTATCTGCAAATAAGCGAAGCGACCATTTTGCAAAACCTTTTGGTGGCTCACTACAACATAATGCTATAAGATGTGCTTCAAAATCACCATTTGCTTTACGCTCATACTCCCGTTGGGTATGAAACATATTATCAAGGCCTTTGACTCGCATTGGAATTGTTATCGATAGAGGGTCTGATCTGAAAGCAAAACTTATAGTGGCTCTCAAAGATGCTGTATATGTTTTTGTGGACTTTGGTTTAGAGAAAATTAATAATGATGATGACTATTCGGATTTAGATTGAATTACTATATATCTTTGTAATGAACAGGTCCTTGTATGATTAAAGCATCAGTTATATTTAAGAATCAGATCTTAATGTTAAAAAAAATTATGAATAAACCATCCTGGTCAATTATTGGAAAACTAATAATACTCCAAGTATTTTTTGTATGTTTTCCAAATTCATCTACTCTTTATAGTCAACCAGGCAATAAGATTCGGGAGAGTGATTGCTATTTCAGGGAATCTGACAGCACTTGGTTATTTGGTAACTCCATGATAGAGATTAACATTAACCCGGTAAATGGTGCGATAAAAGGACTGCTCAACAAGGCGTCCCATGTTCAATTTACAGGTAATTGTATTCCTGAATCATTTTCGTTGGTATTTTCAACATGGGAAAATCATGGGGCAGCAGCCAAAGACCTGTGGGGCGCTGCCTATGGCTCTTTAATCCGCAGTCATAATCAGAAAGTAACATCAAAAAAAATTGAAAATACCAGTACTGGAAGCAAACTTGAGATTACTTACGGACAAATTCAGGCTGATAACAGAACCCTTGATATAATTATTAATTACACTATCGAAATCAGGAATGAAAGTGAAGAAACAAACTGGAGGATAGAGATTCAAAATAATAGTCAGGGCACTGTTAGGGAAGTCCTCTTCCCGGTTATATCTGGCCTGAAGAAATTCGAAACTTTGCTACTGCCCAACCAATCAGGAACAGCTCTTAGAAATCCGGTTGATCATTTGTCAGATGAAATTCCTGAGCTTTCAATTGAATATCCTGCGAGGGCTTCAATGCAATGGTTTGAATATTATTCTTCAAATGCTGGTCTTTACATGGCTTCATATGACAAGAATCTTGATTATACAAAACTCTGTTTCGGTCTGGTGCATGAAGGGAAGGATGTTGCAATGTGGATCGTTAAATATCCTTTTTGCATTACAGGGGATTCATGGGTATCACCGGATCTATGTGTAGGAATTCATAAGGGTGACTGGCACTGGGGTGCTGATAAATACCGCACCTGGATAGAAAGCTGGGTACCTAAGGCAACTGTTCCAAAAAGAATCCTTGAAATGTATGGTGGGATGGATGAGATTTTTATTAAGGACGTGAATGAAAAACTTAAGTTTAGCTATGACGAGCTGTTTAAGGAGACCCAAAAAAGGCAACAAGGCGAAAGCACGACCCTGGTGGGTTGGATGTTCAACGGACATGATACCTATTACCCTGAGTACAATCCAATACCTGATTTGGGAGGGGAGAAAGCTCTTATTAAAGCCATAGACATGGTTCATCAAAGTGGTCGTTATCTCGGTGCATATGTGAATCTTCGACTATGTAATAATGAAACTGAAACGTATAAGAAATTTGGGAAAAAATGGGCTGTCCTCTTAAAGGGTCCGGACCTGGGTGTATCCAGCCTTGATTTTGGTGAACTCCATGAAGAATGGAATAAAACCTGGGACAGAGACAGCCATAGCGAGGGCTGGTTTTCGGTTATGTGCCCATCTGCTAAAGGATGGCAGGACTTTATAGTATCAGAAACAGAAAAAATAATACGTGATTATCACTTTGATGGTTTGTTTCTCGACCAGATATCATCGTATTATGCTGAGCTTTGCTATAACAAGAACCATGGACATTCTACCCCCGCAACAGCCTGGGGTCGCGGTTATATAGAAATGGCCCGTCGTATAAGAGAAGTGACAAGAAAGGCCAATCCAGAATCATATATTTATGTTGAAGGCATGAATGATGCCTATGGCCAGTATATAGATTATTACCTTGATAAAAACCTTGTTTGGGAACCAATGCGAATTCATCCGGCTATGGAATCTTTTGTCGAGATGTGGCGCTATACTCTGCCTTCATATATCATAGTCAATGACCCAGGTTCATATTCATTTCCTCCTGCAAAAGACAAGGTGTATGGTATTAATTACAACTTTGTAATGGGTATTCGTGGAATAGGATATCCTGAAGATGAAAAATCTTTCCAAACAGCTGGAGAATTGGTCACGAAAAAAGCTGGTATAGAAAAAATCAAGAAGTTGTGGGACGAAGCAGGAGAATTCTTCTTTTACGGCACGTTTATGGATGACATTGGACTCAAAATATCTGACCCTGATATCTTTGGGAAGGTTTATCTTTCTAAGAACAAAGAGCCTGGAATTGCTTTGTGGAATACCTCTGCTTCACTTTCAACATTTACTCTTAGAATTGACCTCAATGCTCTTGACCTTTCAGGACTGAAAATTATCAAAGCAATGACTGAAAGCAACAAGAAAACCATCTCCTATAAGCTGGAAGAAAGTATAATTGTTTTGCAGTGTACGCTTCCTCCTCATGAAATTGAGTTTATTTCTCTGAATGGCCAAAAAAAATAACCGGAGGACTACAACTTGTAAAGAACAACTTAATGAACGGATCCAATAGTAACTTTTCTTAAAAATATTTAATTATTTTTATTTTGTATCGGCTAATCAATAATTAATCCCGATAACCATTTAAGATAATTAACAGTTATTTCTGACGAAGAGGTTTTAATTGTTTTATTCAACACTGACCTTATCTCCTTTTTCTCTTTTGCAGGGGCGATAGGATCAGAAGATTTTGCAACAATATCAAATAGCGCCTGTTTGGCCCCATTTTTTGCCATAGGATTATCTCCTGACATCAAGTCTGCCAATGGTGGTATCATTTTAGCGCCAAGGTTAACGGAAGCAACCACCGCCAGATTTCTCAACTGATCATTTTTGTCACAAAATCCATTTAATACATAATCAAATTCAGCATCCAGGTCCCGAATGTAAATATTCCTGAATTTAGCAAATTGCCCCTGTTCGTCGGCATGGTTTCCCTGAATACCTATGACTCCATAATAAGGTTTGCCATCCATTGATTTTACTGTATCGGTGTTCGCCATAGTCGTAACTTTATCATTAATGGAAACCGTGACTATATTTCGATCACATTTAATTTCCATTTTATACCAGATACCGGTTGTTTCATCAGGTCTGTTTGTTATAGCCACATGTCCGTAAATTGAACCGGTACAATGCAGGTCATCTCTCCAGGGAGTCCATGGAGCAAGCAATTGAACCTCAAATCCTGCATCCGGAGCAGAAGGGTTACATCTTATAAAAATCCCGCTGTTTCCTACCTTTGACAACATGAATTCAAGATGCAGAATAAAGTTACCATATCTTCTGTTAGTAAAGATATCATTTCCTGAGCCAAAACTCCTGGTAATCAATTCGCCATCAACTACTTCAAATCCTCCTGATTTTTCAAGGGTCCAATTAGTCAGGTTCTTCCCATTAAAAAGAGGTTCAAAATCTCCCTTATTTTGGGAAAAACATGAGACTGCATATATAAATGCAACAGTGCTGATAAGAATAAATTTTTTCATTTTAAGATTTTAAGAAAAAGGTAATAAATTATTCCGGCAATGTCCATGGAGCTCTGTAAGCTCTGGATAACAGATAATTGGCAGCATCATCTCCAATAAATTGTTCTTTCATACTATCCCAATTCAATTTTCTTTTAAGTCGGTATGATATCATGGCAAGATGCATCGGGATCGTCATCTCGCGGGCATATAAGAGATTACTTTCAGGTTGTTGTCTTGATTTTACAGAATCAATAAAATTACGCTGATGACCAGGAGAGCGTACAATTGTCTTTGGAACTTCAGGAATGTCATTTATAACCTCACCAGCAATACGGATCACACATGTATTATAATCGCAAGTTAAGGAGCCATCTGCACCTTCAAAATGCGCTCCTATTTCCATTTTATCAGCTCCCGGTATAGGAGGTGGCTCAGTAGTCCAATAGACATCAAGGTCTTTAAATTTAAAGTCTACATCAATCCAGAGGGGAGCATCTGCTATACCATCATGAGGTCTGTCTCCTCTACTCTCAATACTGGTTAATCCATGGGGATGAATTGACATGTACATGATATCGGCTATGTGACACCAAAAATCAGCAAATACACCTCCTGAATAATCAAGAAAATATCGATAAGTAGAATGACAACGTACAGGGGTATATTCTTCGTAGGGAGCAGGCCCCAACCACATATTCCAGTCGAGAGTATCAGGTGGGGTTTCATTTTGAGGGAATCCAAGTCCAGGCGAACCACCTGTTCTCCACAGACGGACAGTATGAATTTTCCCAAGCTTATCGGATTGAATAATTTCAGTAACGCGATGGTAATTATCTCCTGCATGTATCTGAGTTCCTAATTGAAAAATAGAATTGTTCCTGTTCAGATTTTTTAACATTGCACGTCCTTCTTCAATGGTATATGAAAGAGGTTTTTCACCATAAACATCTTTCCCTGACTGAAAAGCCATAATAGCAATTAAAGCATGCCAATGGTCAGGTGTTGCGCATGTAATTACATCTATATCTTTTCTGTCGAGTATTTTCCTGAAATCAGTATAAGTTTCAACCCTGGCATTTTGAGTTATTGATAAAAGACGTTTTTGAGTCATTCCTAATCTGACTTTATCAATATCACACAGAGCAACCACTTCAACGTCAGAAAGGGCATTGAACCAATCTAAATGAGCGTTGCCCTGTCCCCCCAGCCCAATGTGTGCTACTCTTACCTTGTCGCTGGGCGCAACATTTCGAAAGGTATGCGACATAAGAGGTATACCTAATATACCAAGTGCAGTATTACTTATAAATTTGCGCCTGTCAATTCTTCTGCCTGTTCTCATTACTTTTAAGTTTAATTTTATACCGGAGACATTTTATCTTATACAGATCCGCCTATTGAGTTAATATAAGCAATGTACTCAAAAAATAACTAAATAACAAATTGAATCTCTTGGTACTCCTCAAATTGATAACTGTACTAGATATTTATGCTACTACTCTTAAACGTGCGGTAGTGTAAAAAGATAATATTAGAGAAATGTTGGGATATTCTAATTCAATCGTCACTGAACATTATCTTGCCAGTCTCGATATTTAAAAAATGCAAGATATCAATAAACATATCTTGTACAATTTGGTGCCAGTTTTGGTACCAGCATTTTGGGAAACTGATGATAAGCAATGTGAATATTTAGTCAGTCAAAAACTCAAATCCAGGCAATACAAATCAGAATAAACTAGTGAAAATGCTCCAAATGTCATCTTAAGCAACGTGCTGTCAAATAGTTTTTATATTTTACTTCTAAAATCTCTCCCGCTTATACATTCCCAACGTTATACTCTTTCTTGTTGACCTTCTACTTGTGACATGGCGTGAGCACAAGCACCCAATCGCCTTGTCCGGCACTATTTAGCACAGGCGGAATAAATTTGAGTGTACCTGTATTGTTAAAAGAAGAACCAGAAACTTTGATAAAAGCACCAGTGGTCGGATCAAACCATGATGCTTCAATAAGATCTCCGATCCCGATTGTATTTGCTGTAAAGCTTTCAGAGTGAATTGGAGGTACATAGGCTGCTAAATATGTTCCCGTTGGAGTTGCTGCTGCTGCAATATAGTCTGAACCTGAATCGGAACCTTCTCCCGAAGTGATAAGGTTTCTCATACCATTTTGACCAGAAGGAACGAGTTCCCACCAGGGAATCATCCTAATAAAATTATTCAGTTGTTTCATATCCCTTGACCCTTGAGTATCGAGATGATTTTTCCAATGCGGATCGACAAAAGGCCAGACATAACCATTACCTGAAATATATCCACCGATTGTCGTTAGCCAACCCCACCATTGAAATCGTCTTACTGGTTGAGTGGCATTTGGATTGACGCTATTCCCATCAGGACCTTCTTCATCATAGGGTTCTTCAAGTAAAAATGCAGGCAGAACAGGATTAAGCCTATAGGCATGAAGCCCTTGCTTTGCAATCCCAACTGAATCCCACGTATAGACACCGTTGAGTGTCATTTCATCACCAAAGTCTTCCTGGTCCTTGCTGGTCTGCACGGAGTTCGCTTCCGCGGTATAAAGGACAGACTGCTGACCGGATACGCTTTTCAGTCCTTTAATCAGTACGGCTTCAGTATTTTTTTGTCGTGTATTGAAAGTGCCCATATCTCCAAGAAGCATCCACACAATGTTCTTTTGATTTTTATAACGGTTAGCGATCCATGCACCATATGCTTCCACTTTTTCGGCGCCATTCACGGTCAGTTCCTTCATCCAGCCCTGATTGGTTCCGGAATAGCCAACATAAGCAGGAAAAAGGAAAACTAATATTCCACTGGATTCACAATACGAGAGAAAGTTATCCACATACGTCCAGTACTTGTCATTGGGTGTTGTCATATCCGGCGCCTCTTTATTGATGTCGTTGTAAACGAGTGACCCTTCCCATTTGGTATGATCCATCCGTTTTAAAAATGGCTTATCACCGTTACCGCTAAAAGGGGGGTGATTTCCGCGAGGATCATGGTTAATTACGTTTATCTCAATAGCATTATATCCATAGGAAATACAATTGTCTATGAAAGGTTGATAAGCATTTACAGGCTGAGAAATAATAAACCACGCTGTTCTTCCGAGAATAGGGAAAGGATTATTATTCCTGTCGACCAGATAGCGTGCGTTGGTACTGACCCTAACTGGAAAAGAAACGTTTTTGCTTGAAGTCGTTTGAGTACTATGGGTTGACTGTTTACAACCGACTAAAGGAACTATGGAGCAAAGCAATATGAAATAGCATCTGATGTTCATGATAGTTTAATTTTAACAGTAGATTCAATTGAACGATACAAAAGTTCCAGCCCATATGGGGTTTCTTCTCCAAAGCGTAATGAACATCATGTCCGGTTCCTTCATTATATTTAAAAAATTCCGAACTACCTTCATTCTTCTGGTTTAAGGTACCATTTTAAAAATTATTTACTCACGCTTTAGTTTTGAAAAAGTATCATATAATTCGGCTATTTCTTCACATTTATTCTCTTTACCCCAATTTTTGCGTCAATATTTGTCTGAGTTCCATTCTGGAGGAAGATTGGGAATGCTTTTAAGTTAACCGGTGAAGCTGTCCCTTTAAAATTGCGAATCACCAGATCCTTAAAATTAGTAACTTCAATTCCATGTGTAAAGTAGGGCATTCGGGTGCCTGTCCATTGCAGCTGGAAGTTATCTATTGTAAGTCCGTTTACATTCTGGGCAAGGAATGCCGGCAGGTCGCGCTGAAAAAGCTGGTATTTTTCATCTATACAGTTCCGCAAATCGATGTTTCCCCCGGCGACCTCATTTAATTTTGAGTCCCTAAGTTCAAATGTAATATTTTTAAATGACAGGTTTTCAATGATACTTTCTTCGGTTCCAAAAACCAGGATGCCGTTTTCACCTGTACAATTAATATTATCGAATTTTATGTTTTTTATTTTCCCCATTTTCACATTCTCTTTTCCCCTTATTGCTGAAACGTGTATCGGCTCGCCATTACCCCACCAGTCGCCTGTACGGAGCTTCGTTTCAATAAAAATATTGGAAATAACAATATTTTCCAGGGAACCCTCATCACGGCAAAAGATACCTATCCCGCGCGTGGAATTTGTTATTGTGCAATCAGAGATAAGAATATTTTTTACGGAATTCTGGTCGAGAGAACCTATCCTGACTCCACTCGAATAAGATTGGATATTGCAGTTGGTGACCATTATATTTCCCGAAGGATGACGGGTATGGCTAAAACCAGGAATTTCAAAATGATGATCGTACCCCACAATGGCAATTGCATCATCCCCGGAACGGATATCACAGTTGGAGATAATTACGTTATTACAGCTGGCAATGTCAATCCCGTCGGCATTAGGAGCCAGCATATTTGTCCAGAGGCGGATCCCGTCCACTTTAACGCCGTCGCAATCTGCAAAAAGCATTGTCCAGAATGGAGCCGTGGAAATGAAAATATCATTAATCGTCACCCTTTTACAATTGCTGAAAATAAACATCTGGTAGGGCCGGCCCTTTGGCACAATGGGTCCGTCACCGATTCCCCCGTCCTTAACCTTCCGGTAATTATCCTTCTGACGGGTATATTGTGTCCCTCCCCATTCAATCTTTTTGGCTTTGGTCAGATCGAAAAATTTATCCCCGTTCCCGTCAATGTTCCCGAAACCTGAAATAGTTATATTTTCTGCATTTTCAGCATAAATCATTCCATAATGCACCTCATTGTAAGGTGCATAGTCTTTAAGATCGGGACTACCCTTTAGTATGGCCCCGGTTTCGAGATATAAATGAACATTGCTTTTAAGATATACTGTTCCGATAACAAACACACCAGTTGGAATGATGACCTTTCCACCTCCGTTCTGATTGCACGTGTCAATTGCTTTTTGTACAGCTAAAGTACTTATTGTTTTCCCATCATTCACAGCTCCATAAGTCAAAATATTAAATGACTGTGCGTTGATAATAAATAAATTTAAACAAAGTAAGAGAGCTATCAGACTTGTTTTCATGGTAAATCAGGTTAATTAAAAGTATAGAGTTCCTTGTTGGATTATTTTTTTGTTACAGATGTTAAGCGAAGCACAATCACATCATGACCTTGCAATGAGGCAATAAATTTTTGACTGGTGGTCCCAACCGATTTCTTTTGCCAGACATTCCAAATTGAGTATTGACCTTCAATATAATTATCCTTTCGGTCAATTTTTAATCCTAATAGAAGAGGTTTTGAATCACGGGTTGCCGATAAACTCATTGAGGTCCAGTCAAATTCAACCTGGATGGGGTAGTCGAGCCTGTTGAAAAAACAAATTGCCATATCGCTGTTGTTCAAAGGCTTGTAATAGACTTCTATTTCCCCGTAGTCTTTTATTTTATATCCTTGTTTGCCCAGTTTGTCCTGATCTATAGCAATCATGTCCTTATTGATTAGAATATCCTTCGATACAGGATCCATTTGGGTTAAGTCATTTCCAGCAATAAGTGGTGCAGCCAACATGCACCAAAGGCTGAAATGGGACCGGGCTTCGTTTTCAGTAAGTCCTCCATTACCTACTTCAAGCATATCAGGGTCATTCCAGTGTCCGGGTCCGGCATATTTCTCCAATCCTTGTTGCATATCAAGGTTAATCAATACTCCTCCAGCCCAGCATTTTCCTTCTTTTGCATCGGGAATATCCCAATTGTTTTGAATATCACCAGTGGTCCGCCAAAGGTGTCCTATTTCAGTAGCCCATTCCCAGGGTTTGCTCAAACCCCATTCGCAAATACTGAAAACAATTGGCCGACCGGCCTCAAAAAGAGCATCGCGCATTAAAGAATAAGATTCAGAAGCATTTTGTCCTTCGGTATTACACCAGTCGTATTTCAGATAATCCACTCCCCAATTTGCATACGACATAGCATCCTGAAATTCGTGTCCCCTGCTACCGGGTCTGTTTCCACACGTTTTTCGACCTGCACAGGAATAGATGCCAAATTTCAACCCTTTGGAATGGACATAATCGGCCAACGCTTTTATCCCGGAAGGGAACTTTTCAGGGTCTGCAACAATAAAACCCAGGCTGTCACGTCCCGCTTGCCAGCAATCGTCTATTAAAATATAGCTATACCCAGCCTCTTTCATACCGTTTGAAACCATTGCATCGGCTGTATAGCGAATGATGTTCTCATTGATGTTGCATCCGAATTTATTCCAACTATTCCAGCCCATCGGGGGAGTCAATGCCAGATTTTCAAATTTTTGAGTAAAAGCATTAAGGCAGGCTACTTGAACAAGAACTATCGTAATGATACTTAATTTTGTACTTCTCATAGGTTTGAATGTTATAAATATAAAATGTGAGTTGCTCTATGTTTTTTAATAAATAATTAATTAGCATAAGTTAGGAATAAAATTAAACAAATCCACCTTTATAAATTTAATACGGTAAAAAGGTAGAAATCTTTTAAAAAGGTATAAGATACACATTTTATATTCTTATTGATACCCAATTTGTTTTCATGAATTGCCTCTATAGCGCAAAAGCCGCACGTATTGACCACATTTAGCTAATTAGATTACAATTAATGTACATAACTTAAAAACAACTCATTAATTCCGGCAAGGGGTGGTCAATTTACTCCGGCCAGAAATTGTCAAGACCAGCGGTTTTTCTACTGTATTATAAAACTACTGGGCTCTTTTATTTCTCAACAGGGGAACAAATGCTTTCATTATGGCTGCGGGGTAGGCGGTACCGTGCCAATCGCCCTCGAAAATTCAGTTCATCGCATATGAAATTGAGAAAACGGGAAGCACGCAGGCTGATCGCCAGCAGGGCAGCAATCATCAGTGATTTGACGTGACCGAGTTTCATGGCTGGGATTAATAAACTTGTACTTTACTATTATTTAATTTCTACTGCTTTCTTAAGTCCTTCATTTTCAAATGAAATACCTTTCCCTGATTTTTTCAAATTGTTATTTCTAACCTCTATTTCTTTGGTGTCAATTCCCTTAAAATATACAAATGTTCCACAACCTTCAATTGCTTTAGAATCACGTATTAAACCATCCGATGTATCTTCCATTACAATTGCAGGGTTATCGCCATTTTTCAATCCCTGGCGTCCTTTAAATGAAACAAGTTCAAAGTCAGAAACTCTTTTCATGACAAGTGCACTTTGCCAATTTTCCTCAACATGTTCTTCATCCCAATCGATTGTCAAATCTTCAATGCGTAAACCTTTGACATTTTCAATTTCCAATGCATTTTTAGTCCTTTTATCCTTTGCATCTTCAGGAAGCATATTCATTTGTATATTAGATATCCTGAAATTCTCCAAGGGCTGATCAGCATTACCTTTTATGGTACTTGTTCCCCTTGGTGCACAAATAATATTATCAATAATGATGTCTTTAATTCTACCCAATTTTGAATCTTCCTCACGCTTTTTCAAAACAAATTTACACATTTCGGCACTTCCCCACCAGTTCCAATGCCTCCTGTTCGTTTCAATCGTCAGATTACTAAATATTATATCATGAACAGTTGCCCCATCCTGAACATTGATGCCAAAGCCTTTATTCGAATTATGAATGGCGCAATTATTAAAAAGCACATGTCTGACATCAGCAAAAGTCTCTGTTCCAATCATCAATGGAGTAGATGAAGAAGACAAAATACAATTGGTCACTACAATATTCTCGGTTACATTGACAGGTCCCTCCTGCCCACTTTCTTTTGGGGTTTTCAAAACAATTGAGTCATCAGCAGTAATAATAATAGAATCAGAGATAGTCACATTTCTTGATGAACAAATGTCAATACCATCAGCATTTACACCTTTTTCCAAATCGGAATAAAGATAAACCCCATGAATTGTAACACGATCACAATTATTTAAACGAATTGTCCATAAAGGCGAATTTATGATTGATATATCCTCCAACATTACGTTTTTGCAATCGTTCAGCACAAACATAAATGTTTGCCTACCAGTCCTGTAATAACGGCGCATATCAATACCGGCAGCACGAGCAAGCTCAATTTCCTCAACAATTTCAACATCGATACCTTGCATATCAACAAACTCATATTGAGCCAGCCCGTTAAATGTTCCCCTGCCAGTAACAGCAAAATTATTTGCATCTTTTGCATAAATCATGGAAAGAGCTCCCTGTATAAAATCATCCTGATCCTGACTCAGGAAAAAAGTTGCCCCGGCTTCAAGGCATAGGTTAACATTATCCTTCATTTGAATAGTACCAACTGTATAATCACCTGGTGGAACATAAACAGTCCCACCACCTGCAGAAGTACATGCTTCCACCGCAGCCCTGATTGGATTTGTTGCCTTTTCCTCACGTTTGCCGGAAGCGCCAAAGTCTTTCACATTAAAAAAGTTACCTGTTTGTTGTAACCCTGGTATTTCAGCTTTACCGGTAAAAGCAGCCCCAAATAATCCTGCACCGGTTAATACTGCCCCACGCGCAATCATTTCCCTGCGGTTTACTTTTTCATTTAAAATATTTGAACTCTTGTAATTATATTTTTTCCTCATTTCACCTAAGTTTCTAATTTTATTTGCGAATTGAAATTGAATTTCCAGTTGTATGCGTCACCGTAAGAATACCCCCTGCATCAAGTGTCTGCCATGTCCAACCTTCGTTTGAATCATCAGCCACTTCTTTTAAATCTGTTCCATTAACTGTTACCTTTTTGGGGAGTGAAGTTAACCTGAATATTTCCTGTGATTTCTTATCAAAAGTGGTATAATTAATCAGGTTAAGCTGATAAGTTATTTTGCTTACTACAGAGGATGTCTTTAATAAATGGTCGGAACTTTCAGGCGCTAATTGAGGTGCTGCAGCCATTGCCCGTAAATAATGACGGGTATAATCGCCATAACCATCAGTCATCCAGATATCATTGGTTGGGTAAAAGTTCTTACCGTCGTTGTCAACCGTATAGGTTGCCCAGTTTAACATTCGTACTTGATTCTCCCGGATTAGCAGAATACCAGGGAAGTATATTTCCATTTTCATCAACACGAACTTCATGATAAACAATTTTATCGGAAAGAATGGTGTCTTTTTTTGATATAATTATATCTTCACTTAATCCCCAGTATTCAGGAGTATTAACACTACAGCCTGCAAAAATAATCAGGGCTAAAATACTTTTTGAAATTTTGTTCATTTTTTGAATTTTTGATATCCTGCTTTCTTCCAATCAGTTCAGGACTGTGCTCAAAACGTACCATCAACCAGCACGAGGTATGGTAAAAAGAATTATAACAACAAAAAGAAAAACTCCAAGTAGTATTATATGCTTATTCTTAAGGTTAAATTTCTTTATAATTGAAATTTTAAATATATTCTTTCAAGCGAATTAATTTTTGATAAAAGTCACGCTTCTTGATCTGAAAGAAAAAACAGGTTCGTTGTTACTTCCAGGCTGGACTACTTTGAGAGATTTGAAAGTCGCACCAGCAACATCATCCAAAACTATTGCTTTCCTGTAATCTTTCTTTTCACAGATAAGCGTTACATTTTCGAATGTTATCCCTTCTGCATGACGAATATAAAATCCCCAGGCAGGCAACTCCTTAAACATTGAAAACTCAGGATAATTTGATGGCAACTCGGGAACCTTTTGCAGCTCATCAAGGCCAACTTGGGCAAAGGCAGGATTTCCACCTCCCGGGTAATGAATTTCAACATTCCTCAATGAAACATTTTGTATTAAAGCATCAGGCATTCCGACTATTGATGCTGGCGAGACATTTCTGGGCATATCTTCCACAGGACCCTCATAATTATATCCTGCATCGGGTTTGGTCAAAGGAACCTCTCCATATACATTTGATATGTTTATGTTGCTCATCTTGCCTTTCTTTCCAGCTCTGCGTTCACCTATCCTGAGAAAAATAACGTTACCTGTATTGATTGACCTGAGACTGTCAACTATTACATCTTCAACAATACCTCCGTCAACTGCAGCAAAAGTTATAGCTGACCTGTAAGTATCAAAAACCAGATTCTTAATGATTTTAATATTACGGAAACCACCATATGAAGCTGTTCCAAACTTGATACCGTTAGCACTTGTACGAACAGTATTATTATGTATATAAACATTCATACAAATAAAATCCGCGCTGTGAGATTTTAAACATATCCCATCATCGGCAGAATCAAAATAGGAGTTTGTGACACTCACGCTATCACAGTCAACGATGTCAACGCCGTCATTGTTCCAGTACGATTTACTGTCGACTATGATCCTGTCGATAATAACATTCCTGCATTGATCATATTCCTGGTTCCAGCTGGCCGGATTTTTTAAAGTTATTCCCCGTATCGTAATGTTTTTACAGCCTCTGAAATAGATATTTAAAGGGCGGATTGTCTCGCTGGGCCGGTCATTTCTCAGTGGATCCTTCACTACCCCATTTTGAATAAGGTTGACCAGGTTAGTGGCAACAATGAATCCCTGTCCGTCAATTATACCTTTGCCGGTGATACCTATATTTTGCTGATCGTGAGCAAAGATAAGGGCTGTCCAGCCTGTAATATGTTCATAATCAAATGGATTAGTTGAGCCAACCAGAACAGCACCCTCTTCTAACTGAATAGTGACATTTGATTTAAGATGAATGCTTCCGGTAAGGTATCGTCCAACATAGAAAACCAGTCTGCCTCCGCCATTCTCATGAATGAAATCTATAGCCTTTTGTATGGAGTTTGTATTTAAGGTAGTTCCATTGGATTTTATGCCAAAAAGCGACGTGTTATAATCCCTGGCATTTATCCGGAAAGTAAAAAGGATCAGGAAAATGCATATTGAAAAAGCTATTATTTTTTTATTAGAGATCTTTCTGATGCAGTTCTTCATCTCCTTGAAAATAATACCGCGAAATAGTTTTGTTTTAAACATTTCTTGTAAACTGATTTAAGGGGGATTCTAAAAATTAATTTTTATCTATTTCTTCAAGAAAAATCGCAGAACCCGTCAATCGATTTTTTTATATCGAAGTCAATTTACTATAGTTTTTTAATTATCGAATCTGAAGATTTATTTTTAAACAATTTCTGTTTTGCTATCTATCAGTTATTTAAATTTATAATATATTCAAGTTAACAACTTACTTGTATAAGTTCACCTCGAAAAACTATTTTACCATTTCTTTTTTTAAGAGAACAGACCCATCATTTGTGCTGCAGTTTCGCAATACAGCATTTGTTCCATCGCGCAACATAATTGCAGAAAGGCCTTTTGAAACAGGAGCAGGGTTTCCATCAATACTTTCCAGCAGAATATTCCCGAAATGGTTTATCTCAATTGCGTTGGTAAAGAATGAAGGTAGTCCGGTTCCCCAGTTTAATTCAAAATGAGAAACTGTAAGATGCTTAACATATTGTGCATACAAACCTGGAATATCGTGCTTGAAAATAGCAATTTCCAACGGGTAAACGGGAAGAAGATCGAAGTTTCCTCCATAAGATTCTGTATACTTGCCTTTGTTAATGGTGAGTTTAATACTTTCAAGACAGATATTATCAATAACACTATTTTCCGTGCCATAAATCAATATTCCTGTTTCACTGGTTGCCGTGATATTAGAAAAACGTATATTGTTAATGATTCCGGGTTTTCCGTTCTTGGTATCCTGCCCAGAGGAAATATGAATGGGTTCACCTTTTCCCCACCAATGCCCCGAATATAACCGCGTATTAATGATTATATTCGAAAAAAGGACGTTTTCGATTCTGCTGTTATCCCTTGCAAAAACACCGATTCCCCGGTTTGATTCATACATCACCAGGTTACTGAATACGAGATTCCTGATAGGATGGTTGCCATAACCCACCCGGATGCAAGCCGACCTTGATGATAGCACACAATTTGTAACAGTGACATTCTCCGCATAACCGGTCTTATTTCCAAAAGAAGGAACCTTCCAGGCAGGATCGTCTGGAGAGGGCTGATTGCTGAAACCGGTAACAATAATGGCATCATCGCCGGCAATTATATTACAGTCAGATATCCGGATATTGCGCGAATTGGTACAATGAATGCCATCGTTGTTGGGTATAAGCGGATTATTGAGAATAGATATCCCTTCGACATTTACATTGTCACAATCTCCAATCCGTACGGTCCATTCGGGTGAATCCTTCAGTGTTACACCGGAAATATGAATATTCTCGCATCGTTCAAATACAATCATCATCCCCGGACGGTAAGCATACGAAACCGGGCCATCCTCAAAAACAGTTCCCGGCTTCATGAATTCGTTTCCCTGCCTGACGAATTTCCTGTCGAAGCCGCTTAATAGGTGGGGTTTATCAATGCCATTCATAAAATAAGTACCGTTCCCGTTGATTTCGCCCGTTCCTGTAATAGAGACATGGACGGCATCCACTGAATAAATCAATCCATTGCGGTTATACCCTTCGCTGAAGAGGGCGTTTTTCAGCATAAGGTAGTCGGAAGTATCTTTGCTTCCAACCAGTTTTGAGCCCGGTTCAAAATGAAGGTTCACATTAGAAAGCAAAACCACAGTACCCGAAATGAAGGTTCCGGAAGGGATCACCACAGTACCTCCGCCTTTTTCGCTTACTTTTTCAATAGCACTATTAATAGCTTTGGTATTGACGGTTAAGTTGTCGCCTTTAGCACCAAAATCAAGAATATTGAATGAGGTTGTTTGTTGCTGACAGCCCATAACGGTCAAAACAATCAAACCAAATAGCAGAATGTTTAAATGTTTGTTTTTCATAGTGATTTTTAATTATTATTTATCAGGGACACCTATAAATACATTTTTTTTTTGGTGCCGTTGTTTAAAACAAATA
>PLML01000080.1 GCA_003141525.1 Bacteroidales bacterium | reverse complement strand
TGCGATTATAAAGAATTCTGCAACAGAGCTTTCTTTTGATAATTGCTGCGTTCTGTATGCATCATTACGGTCGTCAACACCAACCATGGCCGAAAACTCATTAACTTTTCCGTCTAATTCAATATAAAGCCGGCTGTCAGTTCGCGTATGTATTCCCTTCAAAAACCTTTGCCTGTTTATATTCAAATTGGCTCTTTCTCCAGTCGATCGGGGTCGGTCAGTACCCTGTGTTATTTTACTGATATCAAGATCATCCAGTAAAACGAAATGCGAATCCTGTGCCTGAGCCGATACAGGTAAACCAACAGTATAGAAAAGTAAGATTTCAATTATTACTATCATTTTCCAAAAATGACATGATGATTTTATGGTTATCATAAGTGCTTCCTTTCTATTATTTGTACATTAATTATTAAAATCGCCCTATACAGCTAAATAATTTTGAAATACCCGATCTTTTCAAGATCTCTTATGATCCTATAGGGCACCTCTAAATACTATTTTTTTTGTGCCGTTGTTTAAAACAAATATACTGTTTGGTTTTCGAAAAACCTAATTTTACCCCCCCCCCCTAATTTTTATTTAATTAAATATCAGGTACTTACAAAATTATGTCTTTCACGTCTGGATATATCTATCCCATAGCAACCACTATTTTTAATTGAGTACAGCGACAAATATTGTACGTTAAGTTCATCATTCCGATTTTTGCTTTAGCTCTTGCAATCCCAATAGTACGGACAATGGAGCCATGCATGCTGTTTTCTACAAAGCCAAATAAGTGTTCGACCCTTGCACATGTTCTGGATTTCTCTTTGTTGTTGGCTATTTGTTCTTCGGTTAAGGGTTTGTTGCGATATCCTTTTTCAATTATTTTGTTGATGACTTTTTTCTTTTTGTAAACTGCTTCCTGATCTTCTCCTGTATAAGCGCTGTCAGCATAAAGCGGTTGTCCCTCGTCTTTCTCTGTCAGCAACTGTTCCATAGCTTGAGAATCATGTACAGAAGCATCAGTAACTGTGTATTCCTCAATTAGTTTTGTCTTGGTGTCGGCTTTTACATGGTTCTTATAACCGTAAAAAGTATTATTGTTCTTCTTAATCCATCTGGCATCAATATCTTTTTGTGCTAATTTATGGGGCTTCACTTTCCACTCCTCTGGCGCTGTCCCTGTCTCTTTAATATGCTTGTTTTCTTCGCGGGTATTTCGTTGGCGTGGAGCCTCCACAAAACTGGCATCTACCATCTTTCCCTGATTTGATAAAACTCCTGCTGCATCAAGAGTTTCATTGAAGATTTTGAACAAGCCCAGGATTACCCCCTTTTCTATAAGCTGCTCCCGAAATAACCAAAATGTTTTACTGTCAGGCACCTTGTCACTTTTCTTCAATCCCAAAAACCGTTTAAAACTTGCCCGGTCAACAATTTGATATTCCAACTGATCATCTGAAAGATTATACAGACTTTGAATAATAAGGGCTTTGAACAATACCAATCGGTTGAATGGGGGGCGGCCTCCTTTCGATAAATCTCTATCTTCATTTTTAAATGCCTCATTTATAGGTGATTCAAATATATTCCAGTTAATATATTTATTCAATTTTTGTAGTGGATCACCAAGTTTACTGAGAGCTTCCAATAAAAAATGATCGTCAAATAGCCCAAGTGGATTAATGTTTTTCATTTTGCTTATATTTATACTGTAAAACTAAGCAAATATATCTATTATATTATAGTTATGTTATTAACATTCAAATGATTATATCAATAATAGGTTTTTAGAGATGCCCTATAATCAATTAGTTAATCTGCAGAAAGTAAAACAACAGGCCCAAGAAGTCCAGAAATAACCGGCTTCAAAAGTTCAATGCGTAATGGTCCGGAAGTGGCACGGTCATCACTTACCTCCTCAAGCTTTGACTTTTGCCATAGAATACCTCTTCGCGTCATATCTATTATTCGGTTTTGGGATTTATTTGCCACTCTTAATTCGAGTATATTACTGCCATTCTTCAGGTAACCGGAAATGTTCAGTCTGAAAGGTGTTGTCCAGACGCATCCGGCTTTTTCCCCGTTTACAAACACTTCGGCTGATTCATGTATTTCCCCGACATCTATTTCCCATTGTTTATTCTTCTCACCGGGATATATGAAAAAGCTGGTCTTATATGAAACGATGCCACTGAAGAGTCCTAGTTCAGGCCACTCCGTCCATGATTTAAGAGTATCACCACTTATCTGATGCAAAATACCGTTATAATCCGACCATGAAATTTTCCACCTACCGCCAACCGTTTCAATATGATCTTTCCTTCTGTAATCAAAAGGATTAACAGTGAGATATGAATAATTTCTCCCTATAGTAGTAACTGCAAGCAATTCAGTAGGTTCAAAAACAAGGCGAACAAGCATTGTTCCCCTGTCTGAAAAATAATGTTCAACTGATGCAAGTGAACCTGTTCTCGGATTTCCCGCAATTATTTCTCCACAGTTTTTATCAAATCCTGAAAGTGGCACCCAGATGTCAAGATACTCCCCGGTATTGTTACGGATAAAATAGGCGGGTTGTCCAGCCCTGTTCACACGTAAAGTGGATAGCGTTCCGAGGACTCCTTCTTCATTTATTCCCAGGCGGCTAAGCAAGGTTAAAAGTTCCAATGTATCCGAAACGATATAAACACCGCCTTTGTCTGACATATTCGTATTTGCCTTCAGCATTTTTTCAAGGTTTATAGTGCTTTGAGTCATATTCTGAACCAGAGGCAATCCGACGGGAGCTGAAATCGGAATTTTATTTATAAAAATTACAGTCGCTCCTTCATTAGCCAGTTGGCATATTTTCTTCAATGTACCATTACTGACCATTTTTGTTTCAGGCACAACCAGCACCTTATATCTCGAAACTCCTGCCCTGATCAACCCATTTTCAACGGTCGTATTTCCGGTAAGAATCTCATCAGAACAAAAATCGGTCTGAATACCCCGTTTAATCAGTTCTGAGCGTGTTTCTGATTTTATATCTTTTCTCCATAAAGCAGAATTACTGTTTCGCCACACAAAAGGCTGGCCCCAGTTAAATCCTCCGACATTGGGCATATTCCAAAAATCATGAATTGACCAGAGCATCAACACATCCCCATCAGGTTCAGAATCCTGAAGTGTTTGCTGAAGCCTGGCAAAATAATCATTCAGATACCTGATGTGTGTAAAAAATGGCTGAGTCTCGCTAAAATTGCCACCGGCATAATACATCGGACCCGGCCATGGCTCATCCAAAGGAGTAAAAGGTGTTCCGTGATATATTTTATGATTCAGGCCTTGCATAAGATCATCATCACCACGTTTACGGTAGTAATCAAGATAATCCTTAAAATTATGTCCCGCTCCCCATGTAAATTCTTCGTTAGAAATAAGCTTTTTACCAGAGATATGAGCTGCTGAAGTATTAAAGGGAGGAGGATCTTCCGGAATATCTGCTTCACTCAATGTATTTAATGGGTTTGCAGGATCGCCTGTGTACTGATAGCGTGTCAGCATCCCATTCATATTTGCCCATTTCCGCCATCTTTTGACAAATTCAACATGCAGGTAAGCCATTGTTGCCCTGTAATCATGCCATAGCCTTACATTTTCAGGAGTCCCGTTTTCTGAAAGATACTGATGCATGTAAGGTCTGACATCATATCCATTAACTTTCTCAAAGGATTCGAAAAAACCAGGGGTTGTTCCCCCCTGTCCCTCAAATGAATCACAAAAAACAGCCCGTGGACGCAGATCTCCCAGTTCTTTAAATAACCGGTCAAATGGTTGAATAAGATTATCGAAAGCTTCAGGTGACCAGTAGTCAAACACAGGTCCTATGCCTCCCTTTCCTGCAACATAAACAGTTGATCCGGAATAACTCATACGGACAACAAGAATCTTATAGCTTCCATTCTTTTTAATAACCCATATTGGTTTACCTTCTTCTATTCCAGGAACTAAAATTGTAGCAGGTCCAGTAGTATCTGAAATTCTAACATTTAAAGTTTCAGGAGAATATCGAATAATTGTAACACATTGGATAGGATCCCTGCCTTCTTCATTCTGAAGTATTACAGGTCGGTCGTCTGTAACCTTAACATTTAAAACCTCCAACCGCCAGTCTCGTTCCCCGTTTTCTTTCTTTATCCAAGGACCTCCCATCGGCCATCCTCCTCCGGTTGTCATATCAACCAGCATTCCGAGTTCACTGGCTTTCGCCAGGGTAAATTTGAAAAGTTGAATCCATCTATCAGAAAGATATTCAACAGGTGGAATCGCCGGATCTTTATACTCATAGAGCGGACAAACCATCACTCCTCCGAATCCTGCCTCCTTGAGCATTTTTAATTGTCGTTCGATCTCATTCTCATTTACACTGCTTCCAAGCCACCACCAGAAAGTTGCCGGTCTGGCAGTTTCTTCAATGTTGTTCCAGCCAAACGGATCTCTTTTTTCTCCATTACTGAATTTTGAAGCTGGCTGGCCAAAAGCAGTGATGATTAAGAAAACTACGAGAAGAATTACCAAAGCCTTTTTCATGATTGATATAGGGTTTGTAAAGGATCAATTCATTCCCTCAATAGCCTTTATATCAAGGTATTCCTCATCCTGACCGGAATATATTCCATCCAGAACCAGTGAACATTCAGTATTTGAGGAAATAAGCTGTATTAATTTCCCAATGTCGTTATATTTATTTATTGGCAGATTAATATTCCAAAGGGTTCCGTATATATCTCGTTCAGGTGCAGCAACAAGGAAAATTCGGAATTTAAGACCCTTAAGAAGTTCAATGTTTTTATTAAAATCATCCCGATTATCCATTAAAAGGGCTGAAGCAGGTGATATATAAAAATTGGGTTCATTAACCGACTTGACAAATTCTATGGCCTGCTGCAGGTTTACAGGACTTCTGCCCGAAGCCATTCGCATGTTAACATTTATTTTATACTTTGCAGAATACCGGCAAATCTCCCTTATAGTATTTTGCAATGATTCATTGAATTTATCCCTAGAGAAATTGTTCTCAATCGTTCGGTGCGCAGAAAGTATAAGATCACTGGCGCCCAAAACAGCCATTTTTTCAATGACCGATTCGATAGCTTTAAGACTTCGGTAATACTCTATGGAATCATTGTTTACCAGTCTTAAATCGGGGAAAAGATTAATCCCGGACGAAAAATCCACAATCAGTTTCAATCCCTGCCTTGTTATCCACCCTGATTCCTTTTCGAGAACTGACCTTTCCCTGTCAAGAAGATATTTCCAGTCGATAATTACCCTATCTAAATGTTGAAAAAAGGTTGGCCGAAGCAGTATCTCCTCTTTAATTGACGAAATATTCCTGAGCGTAAGTCCCCTGTTCACAGGATTTGGCACTGGTTTAATAAATGAAATTTCCTCAATGTTTTTATCTTCGATCATGACTCTGAAAATTCTGATATCACCACCAGCAATTGTCCTGGAAGTATTCCTTCCGATCTTATTAACAACATTTTCCGGCAGAAAGCCAACCGCTTTCTGTTCAGAACAATCAAGCGACAACTCATTTAATTTCAGTATTCTACCATTAACTGAACTGATCTTCAATGGTTTCTCCAGCCATGTATTGTTACATACAACGAGAGTATATTCGCCATTAAACTTATGGCATGTTATCAGGCTGAGGCTTTCGCCGACATCAAATATTCTGGTACTGGTGAAGACATCGTCAAGTATTGATACGACATGATGTAATAAAGGGAAAGGAGTGTTAAGGGCTGAATCTATCTTTGACTTTGGCAGGCTCAACGGATTTGAACTTATTCCGAATGGTGAAGCAATAACTGTTATCTTCCCTGAACCTGACGAATACTCAATTACAAGAGGCTTTTGACTGGATGAAGCAATTATTCTCGTTCCCGCCGGAAAAACCAATTCTTTTATTTTAAAAGAATTCGGTTCAGTTAACCTGGTATTATTATAAGAAACAGATGAATTGGCATCGAAAGATATCTCGTTCTGTCCTACAGAGATGCCCGATAATCCTTCAGGAATATTTTGAAGGCTTCCGGAAGTAATTATTAAATGTCCTCCTGATTCCATATAACTTTCCAGCTTATCTTTTAACTCATTACCACCTTTTATTTTCCCACCAATTACCAGTACCGGATATTGTTTAAGTAACCACAGAGGGGAATCGGTAAGTATACAATCTGCTTCATCCCCATATGGAGTGGGAGTAATAAAGCCTGTTTCGTCGTGGAAATATGAGGCATTCTGATATCCTGGATAGAACATATTTAAAATTCCGTCTGTCAGATAATCGCCTTCTTCATATGGAAGGTTACCCCATACCCTGTATATATAACCCGAATAAAGGTGCCTGGGGAATGACCAGCCAGAAAAGAAATCGACCATTACAGCCACCGGAGTATACATGATTCCCGGATTACCGTATTTTTTCACCCACTGGGATGCTGATTGCTGAATTTTTCCTATCGGACTCAGCTCATCATTCTTATTGAGAAATGAAGCCTCGAATCCTACCGCTACACAATTATATATTATATGACTATAAATCAATCGCTTAAGCAAACTCAGACTAGTTCCTTTTGTTTCACCGCCATTATCACTGGTAATACCTGAATAATTTTTCCATCCCCATCGGTTCCATACTGAGGCATTTCCAAACCATGGAACGCCATATTGCTTTCCTGCCCCTCTTATAAAAGAGTAATATACCTGTGCATTGGGCAGACCCTGAGCAGTTTCAGCTCCGATGAGAGTATATACTCCTTCTTTAAGAAAATAATGACCAAAATTCAAGGACACCAGGGTTGCAAGCTTATTTCCCAGTCGGTCTGCTAAGCCCTGGAAATGGTTCTGGAAATTAAGGTATTGTTGTTCCCTTCCGGAACCTACCGGTACCAATTGCTGGGCAAAACCGCCTATATATCTTCCGTCCTGTTCGCCATTATCCATGCCCAACCAATGGTCCCCCAGTTCTTTTTGAAATAAATTTAGGGTGTTTTCCGGAACCACAAATTGCTGCGAGTAGCCTCCGGGACCGGAGCCAGGCACATATCCCCAAAGATCGAATAAATAAAGTCCTCTTCTTTTTAATTCGCTGACAACATCAGGAAGATCTTTACGATAAATAAGAGGATAGGAAGCCCAGATGATATTACCAAGACTATATTTGACAGTATATTCGTCCAATAATTTTATATAATCATCATCAAGGCTCCGGAGAGCCATAAATTGTATCTGATTCCCGAATGTACCGGCATCAGGTGTTTTTACAAAATGTCTGGAATAATCAGGATGCTGACGCGGATCCACAGGAAAGCTGTAAATCCTTATTTTGTTTGCATCAGACTTTACCTGTGAAATACCCTTATTGCAGGGAATCATAAAAATCACCAGAAAGGCACAGACCCTTATCAAAATCTTTTTCATCTTAATTATTTTAAAATTCAAACTAATCTTTATTCAAAGCACATCGACTTCCACTTCTTTAACATCGCCGTTGATTCTCACTTTGACCTTTCCGGGTTTTGAAGAACTTATTGAATAAGAAGTTACTTTCCCCTCCTTCCATGAACAATTCACAATGTATCCTCCACGTGCACAAAGACCCTTAAAAGATCCTTCAGTTGCCCAGACTTTTGGAACAGCCGGCAGCAATTGTATTTCATCTGCATGGCTCTGCAATAACATCTCCGTCATGGCTGCAGGGATACCAAAATTCCCATCCATTTGAAATGGAGGATGACTGCAAAACAAGTTAGGAAGAGTATTATATGTAAGCAAGCCTCTTAACATTATTTCTGCATGTTCTCCATCACCCAGACGAGCCCATAGGGCGCACCTCCAGGGCCATGTCCAGGAACGACGGCTATCTCCTACAGTCGATGCAACTGTAAAGGGTTTGTTGATGTTTTTTCCGTAGTTGCCACTACGGCTCCGCAGTGAAATAATTGCGGCTGCAGCTAATTCCGGGGTTTTTGTCGTGTTTATCTGACGGCCGGGATAAACGGCAAACAAATTTGAAGTGTGACGATGTTGGTCGTCAGGGTCGTCCCGGTCCTCCTGCCATTCCTGCAATTGTCCCCATCTGCCTATCTTATTTTCACCCAGATGATTTTGCATATTCTGGACTTTCTTTTGATAACCGGAATCTATATCCAGTGCTTTAGCTATCTCCAGGTAGTTTTGAAAAAGATCCCATACCAGTTGCTGGTCGAACATAATGCCATCTTCCCTTGGACCATGCTCAGGTGACCATCCATTAGGTACCAACAATGTACCATCAGGCATTTTCTTGAGGTTGTCTTCCCAGAATTCACAGACCTCTTTAATAGCAGGATATGCAATATTGCGTAAATAATCATTATCGCGTGTAAAAGCCCAATGCTCGTACAAATGATGCGCATACCATGCACTCGCCGGAATATTCCATTCCCAGCCATTACCACCAAAAATGCTCTGACTTGTACGGGCTGTCCATCCCCTGACTTTTTCTCCAAAAGCTTTTCGGGTAGCGATACGGCAAGGCTCCAGTGCGGCAATAATAAAATCTACAAGAGGTATTTGACATTCAGATAGATTTGTTGTTTCGGCAGCCCAGTAATTCATCTGAATATTGATGTTATTGTGGTAATCGCTGGCCCATGGCGGATTATTACTGTCATTCCATAAACCTTGCAGATTAGCCGGCAAGCCCCCAGGGCGCGAACAACTTATAAGCAGGTATCTTCCATACTGGAACATAATCTCTTCAAGGTCTGGATCAACATCTCCCGAAGCATATCGCTTAAGCCTTTCATCAATTGGCAATGACAATGTTTCCTTATCACTGCTTCCTATATTTATGGATGCACGCGTGGCAAGTGAGGTAAAATCTTTTATATGTGCCTCTTTAAGGATCCGATAGCTTTTACTGACTGCCGTATTTACCTCCCTTTCAATGAGAGGCATCGGATCTTCGCCACGCCAACCGGATTTAAAGTCAGGTTTGTAGTTGGTACGGGCATCCAAAAGCAGAGTTATAGAATTGCAGTTTTCAAAAACCAGACAACTATCTTTTACTTTGATCTCGCCGTTCTCGTGAAGCAGTTTTAAAACTGCAGCATATTTCAATTTATTTGGCATCTCGCCCATAAAGGTCAAAGCTGTGCCGGCAGCAATAGTTTTAGCGCCCTGGGCTGACCTCATGGAAATTTTCCCGGATAAAGCTCTTTTCTTGCTTGCCCTGAAATTAAAAGCAATTACCTGGTCGGGATGGCTGGCAAAAGCTTCCCTGTTATAATTCACATCATTCTGACTGAAAGTTGTTGCACTAATGCCGGTTAAAATATCAAGTGCCCTTGAATAATTCGTTATAGCCGAATGATCAGAAAATTCAATAAAAATGTCTCCAAAATTCCGATAGGAACCAAAACCATGATCACCTGTTTCATATTTAACATCCCAGTTGTTGTCACCGGACCATAAACTCTGTTCATTAAACTGGATATGTTCCAGCGGAACGCCTCCGAATATCATCGCGCCCATTCTTCCATTGCCTATAGGCAGGGCTTCAGCAGACCATATTTTTGCCGGTTGTTTATACCAAAGTGTTTGCGCAGGATTATTCTGTGGCCAGCTTTGTGAAATAAAGATAAATGATAAAAATACCGGGAAGAAGAACTTACTTTTACTGATCATGACCAATTTTTTATAGTTAAGATTTTTCATATGCTTATTAATATGTAATTGATAAATAGTCAATTATAAGTTAATTTATTTTACTACCGTTATATTTTTAATATCTCCTGAAATATCATTTTTACTCATATTTTCAGCCCTGATCTCAAGCTCACTGAATCCTTCAAATCTATTATTTTTAACTACAATCTTACGACAGCCATTGAAGTTGAACTGTGGGCGGGTATCTCCATAAGGTCTCATAAAATTTGTTCTGATTATTGTATTTCCTGAAAAAACAAGGTTCTCAGTACTCCTTGCAGTCAGTACAGGATAATCATATACCTTAAAAATATTATTTTCTATCTGTATATTCTTATGAACCATATAGCCAGGAACCAGTTCATGATTCTCAGGTGCAACGGCAATTACATAGTTACGTGGAACAGAATTATATCCGCAATTTTCAAAAATATTGTTCCTTATAGTTACATCCTGCACAGGACCTGACTCATACCAGCTCGATGCATCATCAGCAATCAGAATAGCATGCATCCCAGTATTTATGAATTCGTTATTCTCTATTAATACTTTTCTTCTAGTCGTAACCAGTAGTCCCCGGGTATTAGTCCGTTCGAACCTGCAATTGCGAATTGTAACAGAAGGGGTCCATGTAGTGTTTTCGAGACAATCGCTAATTACCAGTTCCTTTGTTACACGATCAGCTAATTCTATCAGCATTTCTCTTTCAGAAATCAACTTCGCTGATTTTACTATTCCCGAACCAAAAATCTGAAGCTTCGAGGAATGTAAAAATGCCACTGTGTCACCTTTAAAGAAAGCTTCAAACCCATATGTCTGCGGATGCATAAATCTAACTTTAAGCGTATTGGGAGAGATTATCTCTGTGACTTTAAGATGGGTTCCATGTATATTTACCGGATCATCATGCGAACCGCTGAAACGACAATTCTCAATGAGGATCTGACCTTTGCATCCTGAAAAGTGCATACAATCAGCAAAAGCAGCAATAACACGTCCACTTTCAGGACGCGGTACGACAAACACGCTGTCGAAAACAAGGTTTTCAGAAAACTGACTTACAATTCCAAGTCCATGCATATAGTGCATAGAAACGTTTCTCAGATGTATGTTCTCTGACCGGTTAATAAATGCACCAACCTGATCTCTATATGGATCCCGGACAGTAAGTACTTCTCCGGGTTGAAAATTGTATTTCTTAAAATCTCCTTTAAAACTCACCGTACTAGGGGATATCGCAAATGCTTTTGCTTTTTGGAATGGTGTCCATGAACTGGAAAACTCGGTTCCCTCATCAGGTTTTACCAGAATTGCGAGAAAACGTTCAATGCTCCAGCCTTCTCCATACCATTTAATTCTTCCGTCAATTATTGCATATTTAGAGTCAGGATTTACAGTTATAACTATCTCACTATCAGATACGTTACGAAATGTCATTTCTGACATTGTCGGTCTTTCAAAATCCATTTCAATATTCCGAAGTCGAATATTCTGACAACCATCGAATGTGAAAATGATCATTTTACCGTGGAATACAAACAGCGATCCGTTACCTTCAATAGTAAGGCTTTTCTTTTTTTCAAAAAGCAAGCCGATTGTTTTCAGTTTGGAAGGGCATTCCTGTTCAGAAGAAGTATTTGAGATAAAATAGTTTCTGGTTTCTGCCGCTGCCGGCCAGAAATCATACCTCCCTTTCGGGAAAACCAATAATGTGCCATTTTCGCTTTTGCAAGCCTCAATAGCCATTTTTACCATTGGAGTGGCATCGATAAATGTATTCGGCTTTATACCATAATCAGATACTGAGATTATCTGTTGACCAAGAGCGTCATAAAAAAAATAAAAGATAATTGAGAAAATAAAGACTAAAGATTTAATATTCATTTCAGATAGTTTATTTTAAATTTATTATCAAGAAATTACTTATTTAAAGAATATTCTCGGATCGGGTATTAATCAGTAACCTGCATTTGTTAACAGACATAATTAAACAGCATGATGTTATAAAATTTCCAATATTATTCAATTATTTACTTTTTGTCCGGAGTCAGCCTGCGACTGGTCAGCAATCCAATACAACGTCCTTTGTTTCCCACTGCGCAATAATACATATAAAAGGTGTCGTTATCCGGATTATAGACCAGAGATATTTTGTGAGCATATTGTGAATCAAGTCCACCCGGGTGGCCTCCGGCTCTGTATAGCGGCTCAGGATCCGAAGTCCAGTGCTTAAGATCGCGGGAGAATGCGATCATGATATGTGCACCCCCTTTACCCACACCAAAATAGAATATAACCCAATGGTCTCCGTCATGAAACACTTTTGGATCGGAACAAAACCTTTCGTCATATCCTCCCGGACGGACACGGACAACCGGATTGCCTTCATAACGTTTCCATTTAAACAGATCTTCAGAGATGGCCAATCCGGTCTGTTCAATCCAGCCGGGCATATGCTTAGCGTTGTAAAAATCGTAGAACACGCCCCTGTACTCAATAAGCCAGGGCTGATAGATACAGTCTTTCTCCCATTCACCAATATCAGGATCATATACAGATAAAATATATTTATCCATCGCTCTTTCCCAGGTAAGACCATCTTCACTTGTGGCTACTGCTTCATAGCCCAGGTCTATCTCATAGCCGCCCTGCCTAGCATAGCAACCATAAAGTGTCCAGAATTTACCATCCCTCTTTTTTAATAACCGCGGAGCTCTTATATCGTAAGACTTATATAGATAAGCTCCTATCACACAGCCACCAAAATCAAACTCACCTTCCCTGCCGAATCCCATTGCCAGACGCGGATTAGCCCAATGTATGAGATCTGTGCTTTCAACCACAAAACTGTTATAGCCTTTCCCATTGAATCCTATAAAGCTCATGAACCATTCCCCGCGCAAGCCGGGAATCTGGTAAACAACAGGTACATCGAAACTATTAAACTCCTTATAACCCGGAATCTGAAGATCTGACGGGATAACCGGATCGTTATAATAATACCAGCCCCGGTAAGGATCTGACCATCTTTTTAGTGTTGCCTGATCGATTTCCCCGGTTTGCTCCTGAGGTTGACCAAAAAGAGAAATCAGTACCATTATGCTGGATATAAAAGCCTTAAACCTTTTACTGAAGATTTTTTCATTAAAAATATTTCTTACTTTCATTTTTCAGCATTAATCAAATTAACCAGGTTGATTATACAAAGATTTCATATCTCGTTGAAGAGTCTCTCAATAAACAAAAAGATCTGATCACCTTTATCAACCTCTCCGGCAAGCGCTTTAGCCTTCATAACATCACCTGAATACATAGCATTGCACCATTCAATATTTCTTGATGAAGAATTTTTCTCAAGAAGTTCCTTCATTATCCGGTCTCCCTCAGATTTCCGGCCCGACTCTTTTAAAACCCAGACAGTCAAAAAATCATTTATATCGGATGACAAATTCTGAAGTACTTCTTTGCTGGTCATATTATTCTGCATTCTTCCTGCTGACACATTGTCTTTTAATTTTTTAAAACACTGTGATGCAATAAAGTCTTCAAGTCGTTCATCAACAAAATATGGCCTGCCTACACCTAAATTTGAAGGCCATTGCCTTGCCAGATTGATATTCTCCAGAGCCTTCCTGTATGTCTTCGCCTGCAATAAATCCAATGCCGATCCGATGTT
The DNA here is from genome assembly GCA_003141525.1 of Bacteroidales bacterium. Taxonomy (GTDB): domain Bacteria; phylum Bacteroidota; class Bacteroidia; order Bacteroidales; family VadinHA17; genus LD21. The sequence goes on along the minus strand of PLML01000080.1, from coordinate 29,498 downwards.
AGCATTTCTCCATATAGTTCTTCCTTCGGTAGCGCCTTCATTAGGCAAAACCTGTGTCTTCTGCAACAGTGTTACGCAGCCTGAATAATTCTTGTTTAACTCTAATACTTTGGCTAACTGAAGAGCCAGGTAATAGTTCTGAGGATGCTTATTATAAAAATCTCTTGCCAGTTCTTCCGCCTTATTCAGATTGTCACGATACATAAAAAACCTTGAGGCGAATAAGCCTGTCCGCCAATCGTCTCCTGCAAGATACAAAGCTTTTCCCACATCAGCCAATGCCTGCGCACTTGCTGTATCAACCAGTTGGGAGCGGGTAATATAGAATGGGAAAAAATCCGGAATATTACCGCAATCCATCCATAAGCTCAAACCTTTTTCAAGTGCACCGGCGCTTAAATAGATCAGTCCTGAATAATAATTTAACTTCCAGTCGGCCGACAAGGTTTTTGCCCATTCAATCGGCTTCAGGGTTTCTGTCCGGAATGGGAAAACCATTTGAGGATTAATCTTTAGAGCTCTTCCTGCATCTAAAGAAGCTTGTTGCTCTTTTCCTTCCAGATGGTTAAGATAGCCTTCCCATAGTAATACAACAGGCTGATCCTGAGGAGCAAGCTCTAGTATCTCCAGGGCATCTGATAACTGACCGTTTCTATAATACCACAGGGCATATTCCAGGTAAGTCTCGTGAGGGAACTCATTGGTTATTCTCTCTTTGATCCTGGTTTTGTTTTCATCTGTAGGATTTAAAATGAATCTCTCAAACCTGATAAAATGATTTAACGGATCATGTGCCTCAAGCTCATCAAGGGCTGTAATAGCTTTATCATTCATTTTAAGTTTCCTGAGACATAGTATTTTTATTTCTGATGCCTCTGAACCCTGCTGATTGTATAGGAAGCTTTTATTTGCATAATCGATAGCTCTTCTGTAATTCCCTCTTACCAGGAAGACAGAAGCAAGTTCGTTAAATGCAGCAACGCGAGCGGAAACAGATTCGGAAGCAATAGAGAAGCCATCTATTGCAGAAGCGGTATCACCGGTAGCCAATCCTGATAGTCCATATAACAGGTTGGCATCTGCATCGTACGTATCGACGGAAAGTGCTTTCAACGAGTAATTTAATGATCCCTGAAAATCTGCACTGCGGTAGGAGAGATAAGCCATTCCTGTAAGAGCAGGTACAAAATAAGGTTCTTTAGCCAGTGCTTTCCCATATTCCTCTCTGGCAGCAATATACATGCGTTGCCTTTCTTTTTCCTTTCCTTTGAGATAGTGCCCATAGGCTGTTTCCCAGTTAAATCCAGCCGGAGAATCCACAGGTCGCATGGTTCGATTTTTTTTCTGGTCAGCATTAAAAAATAGTATACCATTTAACCAGACACTCAGATCATTATAATCTTCACTAAAGGTAAAAGATTCTTTCAAAACTTGCATTGGATCCGCATGGATTTCTTTATTGAAAAGGACTATCTTTCCGGATCTTACTTCCAGACTTCCATCTATTTTTTCATTCGGGCAAAACCATAAATTTACAATATTGCCTTCCTTCTGCATATTTACTGATCCTGAAGGAATAGCATATTTCAGTCCCCCGGTTTGTTTTACCGGGAACCAGAACTCAATCCATTCATCAGTTGACCCGGGTGAAAATTCCCTGTTTTTAAAAGGAGTAAGACTGCTTTCTTCAGCGGCCTGGTTAAACAATCTACCCGATTGCAACTCGGTGTACTGACCATCGGAATCAGTCAGAAGCTTTTCCCAGATCATTCCCTGATCGGAAAGGCCCCATATCCATATCTTCTTACCAGGTTTTTCATCATACTGTGAATAATGACCAAATCCGAAATCATCACTATGCCAGTAGGCACCGTAAAAATCAGTTACTTCCCCGAAGACATGGTATGATTTATAACCTCCAAAATTATTATTCTCATAGAAATTTATCTTTCTGCCGTGATCATCTACCGGCCATGACGAATGGCTGCCATCGTGTCCCAGATAATAATCACCAGGGAAGATATATTCGAGATTTCCAGTAGTTTTAACACCCAGGTTTATCCAGTGATAATAAGACTGGTCCAGTGTAGTAGGATTGTCCCACACTGAGCGCGTTGTAAAGTATGCTTTGTCTTTAGGAAGGTTAATCTCAACGAACCAACGTGTATGCGAAGGAAGATCAGTTGCACCGACGAAACAGCTGACACTGCCATCGTCATTTTTCCTAAGGTAGTAATCAACCGGGGATGAACATGTTGGTGCATGTCCTATTACTCCAAAATTGATTTCAAGTCCGCCTGAAGTCCAGGGACCTCTCATTGCCACATCCCGGAATTTGGCCACATGATTATAATAGATGAACTCCTTTCCTGTGGCTTTTTCAACGGCTCCCCAAACTTTACCACCTATCTCCGGCGTAATCCAAAGCTTAATATAATCATTCTCCATTTCCACCATTTTCCAGCTATACATATTCCCTTTTGAAGAATATCCGTCAAATCTGAAATATGGGTAAATCTTGCCAAACACAGGAACAGGATCAGGATCTGAGAACGGATAGGTAACCATCTGTATCTGTTTCTCTGAAACTTTCGCAGTCTGAGCAATAATTTTGCCAGGCAGCAGAATGCAAAATACAAATGCTATACACGAAATGCTCTTATTCATATCATAATAATTATTTGTTACTTTCCCTGAGATATATAAGCCACCCTTTTTTAGGTTTAATAGGTATCTTCTCGCTTGGTTTAAAAATTCTATGCTCCTGAAAATCTTTTATATATGGCGCATCAAGCACTGTTTTCTCAGGATCGAGACCCAATGATGCCCAGTTGAACTCAAAAGTAAACATCACGGGTTCCTCATCCCAACTTGCAACTGATACTAATGATTCCCCTTCTTTCCGGTAAACAGTAGCCAAGATGTCTGGATTATCTGTCCTTACAGGGCAATTGTTTTCCCAGTATCCTTTCATTGATGCTGATTCAATACCGAACTCATCCCAAATCTTCCAGACTGGCCGGGGGTCGCATAACACACCCTCAGTTGTCCATGGATGACGTACTGTCATTCCATAGACCATGCCCCTCCAGCGATTTCCACCTCCTTGCAGCATATCTCCCATCAATCCGAACGGGATACCCGACACTTCCACCAGCCAGTTGGCAGGTGACATTTTATCGTATTGAAAGCTTTCGCCAAACCATAATTTATCGATGTAAGGGAAATATTCGGCATATTGATTTGCAGGCCCCTTTGAGAATCCGGTATTAGAATGTAGATCCAGCAGACAGCCAGGTTTATCATTATCAAGCACTTTTCTGATTCTCTTCACTATCCGACGGTCATACGCTACATCATCGAGGTAAAGTCCGTCAATATCAACATTCTTTACAAGCCAGTGAAGTCCTTCGATGTAATAATTATACCATCTTGAATCGCCGGGTGCATTTACTATTGAAGCATCGGGGCTTTTGTCAGGGAAATGCTGGTACCATTGCGGCATATAGTCATCAATAAAATGCTCACGTAACCAAGGATAACCTCCTCCTTTCCCTTTACCAAGTATTTCATTGCCGAGGCTCCGGAGTGCCCATATCTCCGTTGCATAATTAGTAAGTTCCCTGATGGTATAATATATTTTCACTTTTTCACCTTTGCTGTGCAGCTTGTTCACAAACCATTTCATCGAATCCACTGCAATGAAAGGGTAATTTATGTGAGGATTATAGTTATTGGCGTGGTGAAGGTTAACTATTTTCACACCGCAAGTCAGGTCGCTGTCTGAAGGCATAGACTTACCACCATTATGGTAATACCTGTCAATAAACTGGCTCAGGTAATTGATTTTTTTCACTGGAGTAATTAGAAATGACCATTCATAGTCAATATTTTCCCCGGTTTTTATATCCCTTTCCCCACTAAAAACAATTGCTTTTGTCGCGCCAGGGGTTCTTTCAATCCTGAAGCCTCCGTTATCGTTATTATACCATGAAGGAGGAGGAGCAGGATGATAAAGGTTCAGTAAGGGGCCGCTGTAAGTGCTTCCCCTTAGCTCACACCAAAGACCGCCATGAGTATTGCCCATCCAGAAACTATCATAAGGTCCTCTCCATTTTGACTGATGATCCTTTGGGGTTATCGTTCCTGGCAGCCCCATCCCTATCATATATTCGGCGATATTGTTCAAAAAGGGTATTTCCAGTCTGATATCTTTAAGGTTTATATCTTTCAGAGCCTTTATCCTGATCTTATAGTTTATATAACCATCTGACTCAACAGAACCTGTGCCTGACAATTCAATGTCGGGTGAATGGCTCTTCCATGATGAGCTAAAGATACCGGGCTCGTTTTTCAGAACAGTAACACACTCAGGATCTGAAAACTGCTCCACACCATCCGGCGTTTCAATAATAAATGAGACCGGATCTGCCAAAACTTCTGTGCCTAACACTTCGATCTGTCTAGGCATCCTGTTTTCTCCCACTGTAACTTTTTTGTCAGTTAGACGGTATGCCTTTTCACCCAAAGGCTGAATGGCTTCATATGGCCGGGTTGGTTTATCGTCTATCCCCAGTGTGGAATTCAGCCAGCGAAGACGGGAATGCCTCCATGGCTCATTATCGCCCCGGTCAGCCAGAATTTTGTCAGCAATTTTAAGGATGACATCGATACTTTGTGATACTGCATTTTCTGGTTTTACAGTTACCAATCCCCTGTAAGTTCCGGCGGGTATATTATCAGGGATATCAATCCCTATCCACAGAGGTTGTACGGCTCCGCTGTCAATGTCAACCCTTTTTTCAAAAGGTTGCCCGTAAGGATCTGTTCCGCCGGTGTTAAAGCACGTGAAGCCTGATGCAGGAACTTCATAGTTGTTTCCCTTAAGAGATGAAAATTTAACCTTTACATCTTTCAATTCCTTTTTTATGGCAAACACTCCAATCTGGAAAGCATAATATTCATTCTTCATGGCTTCACCAGTAAATTTCTTTAAAGGGCCATTTTGAACCCACTTCAACGGTATTTCATCTCTCATCCTTATCGGATAGGCCCTGTCTTCGGGAAAGATCAGGTAATCGGTATTGAATTTTGCAAGCAACACCTCTTTTTCGGAAGCCAGTGGTATTATCTCCATAGGATAAAAACTGTCGAATGCTGTGCGTGACTGTATTCCGACCAGTTTTGCTTTCAAAAACCGGTTAAACCGAATTGAATCATCAGCACGATTTTTCATAATCCATTCAGAAGAGGGAGCCTTTTCAGGTTTAAGGTAACCTTTACTGTAGAACCCCCCGCCCTCCTGCACCTCATAGGGCAGATAATAAAAATAATATGTGCCCGGGGTTTTTACAGGTCCAAAAGCGATTTTGCATTGCTCGTTATTTATCTTATAGCGAATAATGTTGGGAACAGTATCGCCTGTTGCAGCGTTAACAATGATAAATCTTTTTTCTTCGGGTTTGCGATCATGTCGTCGCCAGGCAAAATCAAGAGCCACAATATCAAAAGGTTTTGAGATGTCAAGCACTGCACGGTGGTTTCCGAATGATTCGGGCCAGGGTGATCCAGGAACAGTATATTCCGGTTCTGAGAGGTTCCCAGATAAGCATGTGATGGTTAAACACATGAAAAGAATACAATAAATTATTCTCATTTGTATATCATTTAAATTTCTGAATTCAATATTTTAAATAGAATAAGTTCATGCTTTTTATCATCTTTCGATGTAATTTTACGTTACTATTTTTTATAATCAATGATTTTTTCTATTTTAAATATCTCATTCTGTGACCTAATTTTCAAAGAAATTAAAATTATTTTTGGTGTTTCATAAGATTCAATTAATAAACCAATAGCAGGAAGAAGGTCAGGACTCATTAAATAATCATTTAAAACAAGCATTACCCTTTTATTAAATTCTTCGATGTGACTGGTCCATATTAAGATAACATTTAGTCAGTGCAAACTAGCTTATTTTTATTTAAGTTTTTATATCTGGCAATTTCTCAGACAATGCTTTGTAATATTCAGGAAAAAACTAACCCATATTTCTAAAACACCAAATTCATTTTGACGTGTTATTAATGTGCCATCGGTTTTGAAATGCCCGATTTTATACTTAAACAAATTTTGTTCAAGGTTTACTTTGAAGAAAAATTTGTTATGCCATACTCTGATTATTCAATCGAGTTTTGAGAACCTGAGAAGTGAGGAAGCCTCGATTATAAAAAATGTGCAATCCGCAATAAATTGAATTCATAGTTGTCGTGTTATTGATACTTAAAAAAGGGGTAAGGACCAAATATCCCACAGACCACTTCCACTATTGAGCTATCTCCGAAAATCTGAATTGTTTCTACGATTGGACCCATTAGCATTGTATCAAGCTGGTGCGAAAAATCCTAGCAGTCGAGTCGCTGAAGAGCAAGATGAAAGATTCATTTGACATCGACATTTCTTTTCTCGCTGAATTATGTTAAACCCCGGTTATTCTCAAAGTGAATGCGTGGTTGCAGGGTTGCTTTGACGGCATTTGCACTTTCAGACCGTTTTCGTCCTGTACCCATTTCAAATCCCCCTTGAAGCCAAGTAATGTCACGTTCCTGATCTTACCCACATCGAGCTTGCTGTTCGTCGCCAGTGATCCAATCACCGACTGCTTCTCTGGCCAACCCATGAAGAAAGCATAGAGTGTCTTGCCTTTAGTCGTGAACCGGATGTCTTCCGCGCTAAGTGGTTTTTGGCTGCTCTCTTTGTTTCTTGACGATGTGCTGGAACTTGTCATACTTGGTCCTTCGCCTAAAATCTTCCAGGGACGTGTGTCATATATACCTTCACCGTTGATAGCCATCCACTTTGTAATTTCAGAGAGGATATTTAACTCTTCAGAGTCTAACTCACCGCTATTCGGCAGTGGAAAGTTCAGCAACAAGTTGCCATTGCGGCTGACGATATCCACGAGCATGTCAAGGACTGTTTTGGGCGACTTGTATCGCCTTTCTTCGAAAATGGGCCTATTGTAATGCCACGAGCCGATGCAGGTGTCCGTCTGCCAAGGATTACTACAAATGCCGTCCATAATACTACGCTCAAGGTCGAGCACACATGTGCCGATTTCGCAGTCTTTTTGCTCCTTGCTGGTAAAAACCGCTTCGACCTTGCCATTGTGCCGCTTAGCGTTCTGATTGTAAAAATGTGCCACCAGGCCCAAGCCCCACTCTTCAAATGGAATCATGCCGTCAGTATATAACAGGTCAGGGGGATACTTGTCTATCAAGTCCTTAATCCGGATGAACCATTGCCGCTGCCACCAGACTGGTGAATTCTTGGATGATTCTGCTACACGACCCCAAGGTGGATTCGCGAGAAGGTCGTGCTTTTCGAAGTAAAGGTCTTCATACTTCGGGTCGTTACCGTCATACGGTATCTGTGCATATGGACCTGTTTTATCAGCGCCATGGCTGACTAGCATCCAGTTCCAACTAATCTGCAAGTGCTGGCTCAAACCAAATCTCATACCGCGTTTCAATGCTGCCTGCCTGTACATTCCGACAATGTCCTTCTTCGGCCCTGTGGCAACAGAATTCCATCGTGGTTGATACTTCGAATTCCACAGATCAAAGTTATCGTGGTGTACTCCCATGCTTACGAAATACTTCGCCCCGGCTTTTTGGAAAAGGTCCATCAGATGCTCGGGATCGAATTTGTCGGCCTTCCATGTCGCTATCACGTCTTTGTAGCCGAATTTAGAGGGGTGTCCATATCGTTGAAGATGATATTTATACTGCCCGCTACCCTCAATATACATGTTGCGGGCATACCAGTCACCATACTCGGCTGCTGACTGCGGCCCCCAGTGAGACCAAATACCGAATTTTGCGTCCCGGAACCACTCTGGAACTTTATACGCTATCAGGGATTCGCGGGTTCCTTTGAAAGGGCCAGGTTCTATTTCTGGCCCTGTCTCCTGTGGAGCTATCCCCCTTCCCGACTCAACGTTATAGGGTAAAACAGACCCAGACCTGCCCAGTAAGTGATAAGGCATAATGGTGAAAGCGGTGGCGGTCGCTGCACCATTCAACACGAATTGGCGCCGGGAAATGTTGCAACAATGAGATGGATCGCTGCTTTTGCTTGTTTTCCAAGAAAGTGATTTTTTCATTTTCAAAATAATTAGATTTTTATCTTCGAACTCAATGTCACCTTAAAAAATACTTTCTCTAATGCCGCTATTTGAGATAAATTTATTTATTAGTTTTCGTCATTAGTGTCCACTTATGATATTTTTATTTGCATCATTCAAGCTCTAAATGATAATACAGACAAGATTCTTCATCTAAGAACAATTCTGAAACTCGACTATTATTAAGCTTTAAAACTTTACCAATATAAAATCTTTTATCTAATTAACGTTAACAATGGATATGCAAAAATTTATTGCGCCTCAATGATAAGTAGCCAGCCTTTTGTAGGTTCAATAAGGATAGGTTCATTTAATTTGAATTCTCTCCCTTTCTGGAAATTTTTAATCGCAGGAGCTGTGATTTTAATTCTATCTGAATTAAGTCCAGCACGGTCAAAGTCAACGATCAATTTGAAATCAGTAATATCTTTCGCCCAACTTGCAATACTAACAAGCATTTTTTTATCTTTCAGATATGCAGTAGCCAATATGTCTTTCTTGGAAGTAGTAACAACAGGTTTATCATCCCAATAACCCACCATTTTTGCATCAGCAATACCAAAGCTGTCCCATACTTTCCAGATTTCAGTCGGATCACAGAATACACCATCAGTAGTCCAGCCGTACCGGGAGGAAAGCCCATAAACCATTCCGCGCCACGGGTTACCTCCAAGTTGTAACATGTCGCTCATAAAACCTACTGGGATACATGAAACGGAAACCAGCCAGTCAGCAGGTTCTGTCTTATTATAATTAATCCCTTCACCAATCCATGTTTTATCAAGATACGGAAAAAACTCGAGATATCTTATTATGCAGTCATGGCCTTCATGTAAGTCGAGCAGACAGCCTGGTTTTACTTCCGCCATTGCTTTTTTTAAACGCTTTACTATTTCCCTGTCATATGCTGCGCCATCGATATAAAGTCCGTCTATCCCAACATTTTTAACTAACCATTTTAAGCCTTCAACATAATAATTATACCATCGTGTCATTCCTACAGATGTAAGAATAGCTGCATCAGCCCCCCGCGAATCACCAAAGTACTGGTACCATTGCGGTGTATAATTATCAACCAGATGTTCTCTTAACCATGGGTATCCTCCTCCCCTGCCACCTGTAAGTATTTCATCACCTAAACTGCGAAGAGCCCATATCTCAGTAGTATAATCGGTAAGTTCCCGGGTTGTATAATATATCTTGGTTTTAATCCCCAATGCATGACAACGATCGACATATCCTTTCATTTCCCTGGTTGCAATAAAAGGATAATTTATATATGGATTAAATTCATTTGCGTGATGCAGGTTGGCGACTTTTACGCCCAGGGCAGCATCTTTTTCTGTAGGTTCAGGATGGTACTGATTCTGAAAGTAGCGGTCAATAAAATGATATTGGGTATCCAGCTTCTTTACAGGAGTAATAATGAATGCACATTCAAATGTAATACTATCCCCCTTTATTATTTTTCTGGGGCCACTATATACTAACGCATCACGTTCATTTTCATTTGTCCTGATCCTGAAACCACCATTATTTTTATTACACCAGCTTTCAGGAGGTGCAGTATGGTAAAAATCACGTATAGGTTTATAATAGAGAAGCGGCCCACAGTATGAGGCCCCCCTCAATTCACAATATAAGCCTCCTTTTGTACTTCCTATCCAAAAAGCATCATAAAACGGATCCCATTTAGCATCGTGACTATCAGGTGTTTTTGCACCATACAGATCCATTCCCGACATATACGACGAGTTATCTTTCCTGTAAGGAATCTTTAATTGTATATCAGATAAATCTAAATCTCTTAGTGCTTTGATTACAAAATCATATTTCATCCATCCGTCCGACTCAACTTCAGAACGGGTTATCAATTCCATTAAATTATTACTTTGGAGCATTTCTGAAGAAAATACATTTTTTTTCTGTTTTAAAACTGTTGCCTTTTCTGTATCAAAATGCATCAGTTCTTTCGTTGTCTTTATATCAAAAGTGATGGGATTTGCCAAAATTTCTTCCCCAAAGGCCTTTAGAGATGAAGGCAGACCACTTTCAGTGAATACCACTTCCTTTCCATTAAGAATAAGTCTATTATCATATACTTCAATTGGATTATACGGTTCTATAGGATTATCATCAATACCGAGCGTGGAATTTAGCCAGCGCAACCGCGAATGCCTCCATGTCTCTTCATCTCCCCTGTCAGCTAAAAGATTACCCGTGACCTTTATGTTTATTTCTATCTCTTTTTGACCGGCATTATCGCTTATTATTGCCAGGGTTCCATTATAAGAGCCCGCAGGTATATTTTCAGGAAGGTCTAATCCAATCCATAATGGCTGCACCTTTCCTTCAGAAATATTTAATGTTTTAGTAAATGCTTTCCCGGAAGGATCAATACCTCCAGTATTAAAACATGTCATCGAAGTCACAGGTAAAGTAAACTTTTCCCCTGTCAACGGACTAAACTTAACTTGTAAGTCACTAATATTTTCCAAAGCCCAGACACCCAGTTGAAAAACATAATATTCATTTTTATCAGCTTTCCCTTCAAATCTGTTGGTCAATGGCTTTAGTATCCATTTCTGCGGAATATTATCCAACATTCTGATCGGATTTTTTCTGTCTTCAGGGAAAACAATAAACTTACTACCCCTATTAGATGCTATAAGTGCTTCCTTTTCTTTCCCGGTTGCTGTCACTTCCATCGGGTAAAATGAATCGAATTCTGTTCTTGATTGTATTTCAATGCACTTTGCTTCAATAAAATTATTTTTGCCGGTGTCATTCACTTTATTGTTTTCCATCCAGCTTTCACCAGGCGCCCGCTCGCAGAAAAAATAATTTCTTCCATATCCTCCCCAACCGCCCTGTTTTTCAAATGGCAGATAATAGAAATAATAATCTCCTTTAATTACCGGACCAAATAAAATTTCACAATGTTCATTATTGACTTCCAGACGATAAACGTTTTGTATTGTATCGTGGGTTTGAGCATTAATGATTATGAAACGATGTCTGTCAACATTTTTATCATGCCTGCGCCATTCCAAATCCAAATGAGCTACAGCATCTCCTTTGGGGATCCTTATTAGGGCCCGATGGTTTCCCAATGAAATATGATTTGGTGCAGTAGGCTGAACATCAGGTCTGGCTTCCTGTCTGTTATTATCTTTTATCTCATCATCCCATGGTGTTCTGACAACAGAGTAATGAATTATTTCTTTGTTATGAACTGAGGCGCAGCATAATAACAATGCAATAAACGGTGATAATAAAATGGCTTTTGTCATTTGAATTAATTATTTGTAACGTTCCTAATCACTAAAAATTTAATGTTGTTCTGGCCTGAAAAATCGTTCCTGTCAGCAGCCGCAGCAGGACAATCTGCAAAAGCTAATAACAGTATTAAGAAAAATAGTATTGTTTTCAATGCAATTCGTTTATAATATTTTAATCTATTCTGGTTGTCACGGGCAAACAAATTCGACAAACGCACTCTGGCCTGGGCCCACTTCCAATCGAATCTCGCTTGGTTGCGGGTAAACGTCATTCGAGCGCCATTCCAGAGCCGAAACACAGCGAACTCTTGGGCGAAGAAACACTCGGGCGATGGCATTCAGGTCCGTGATAGCCGGTTGATCTGGCTTCTTATCAACTCCGGTGTTATTTACCAGTTCAATAACCCAGCCTTTGGCCGTGCGGTTGATCTGGTACTGGATCGGATCTCCTGTAACTTCGACAGGAAGGACTTCACGGATAATCCTTTTTAGACGCTCATTGGAAATTGCAGTGGGCCGGTATGTAGCTGGATTTATCCACGGCTGCAGAATTTCGATACCGAAATATTTCTTTAGCCGGGCAAAACTTGGACCCAACGCCGCTTGATGAGCAGGTGTCAGAAGCACCCTGCTGCCTTTTTTCAGCGCTTGCTCTAGTTTAGTGATAAGTTCGTTATCAAATTCGATGTCTCCTGCCAGCAAAAGAATGGGGTAGCTGGAAAGCATTTCTGCAGATGCGCTGGTAAGTTGCACATCAAATATCTCGCCGTAGGGAGTAGGTCTTAGGTAACTAGATTCTGGATTGTCCGGATCAGTTCTATGATGGATGTGATCACTGCCCGGAAACAGCTGCTCATCGAACAAATCGCGCACCTGGCGATCGCCTACTGTAGGTTCAAGGATGCCCCAGGGCTTGTCCATGTATCCATTGTACCCGGATAGATGATCCAGAACAACTGCCACAGGCATGTAGGGCACACCCCTGTCGTGCGCCTGCATGAACTGAAACACTTCTGCCGCCTTCCGGCCATGCGTGGTCAATGTCCAGGGTGAAGCAGCTTTTTCGAAGAAAATAGCTATGCTGTTTTCGGGTGTCACCATTGCAGCTCCAGCAAACCACCCATGAAGCCACATCCGCTCATAGAGGCTCAGCGAATGGCCAGCATCCAATCCCCGCATTCCACCGCCTTCCTTCCGCAATAGGCCGCTGAAGGTACATGCCCCTGAAAACCAAGGACTTACCTGAACAGACCAAGGCTTTTGCCACTGGCGGGAGGCGGCTCTTGCAAACGCAAATTTCGACTGCGTAAAAGCGATGTTTTCCCCCACTTCGAGTCCAATGCAAAGTGCTCCCCACTCACCGGCATATGCTTCGTAATGTGAATGACCCGTCAGGCTGATCACACGGCCCAGCAGGTCTCGCTGCCGGCTCAGGAAGTAATCTTTGACTATATCGAAGCATTCCTTGCGATTGACCGGACGATTATCATAGCCGGCCAGCCCATGCGGTTTCATGAGAGATTTGAACTGATCAAAATCCTTACCATAGACTTCGTGCCACCATCGTTCATTCGATGAAAGGTTGTGAAAATAGTACCCCCATTCTCCAAGCTGGATAGCAGTAAACAATCCTGCGCTATCCATTTCAGCAAGTACTGCTGCATTTTGCGGACCGAGTACACAACGCCCTCCTTTGACCTGCATGTCAGCGCAACCTGGGTAGCAGATGACTGGCCAGCCTACACCGGCCAGATAATCAAAAACCGGTTTCATGTTCGGTTGCGGTTCAGGACCCGGATCGAATCCGTTCCCGAGGTGCTGTTCGCGCATGACTTTTACCAGCTGTTGAAGTGGCTCTATTCCATCCGGTACACCATACATGTTGTAGATAAACCCGCGCTGCCCCGGGATCAACCGCAAATGTTGGAGTCCACCTGCCAGCGTTTTATAGTCCGGGAATGAAATACTTCCATCTGGCAAGAAAGATGTATCAGTTTGTGTAGACCTACTTAATGGCAGTTTCAGTGATTGCTCAACTTTGCTCAGAACCAGACCAATCTGTTTGCCACCCGGGATAACTGCGAAAGTCGGCTTCAGGAAGGTAGATATCAGCAATGCATTAATCAGGAGATGTCCCTTAGCAGATTGGATTCTGGATGCAGTGTTAAATTTCATAACTGAATCACAATTATTTAAATTCTACTTTTTACAGGTATAATCAAAACGGGCTGACCTGCCAAAAGTTCCAACTTTATTTGATTGTTCCTGATTTCAATTTCATTTTTCTTAATTAACCCGCCTTTTGTGATCATGAAAACCTCTGCTTTCAACGCTGACTTCCAGTTTTCAGGTAAAAAGAACAGGAGATCAGAACCTTTCTCACTATAACTGACCAAACTGTTATCTTTTCTCCATAAAGACGGGAAACAAAGGGTATTTCCCCTCCTAAACTGATGGTCATTTTCAAAAACTGTACTGTCGGAAAGAGAGACTTTAACATTGTCAGAAAAATATGTTATCCGGCCCATGCCCTCTCCTTCCACTCGCAACCTTTTCAGACGGTTTAAATAATAATACTGCACAAAGTTGAGATAAAATTCACGCGAAAAAAGTGAATCCCATTTTTCTTCCGGAATTTTGTTCCTGCTATTTGGGAAAATATTTTCCCCATACATACTTGTTCCGAAAAGGAATTCAAGCCCAAAGTCACTTTTCTTCAAATCAGGATTCATATGAGCGCCTGTACAAATAGTTGCAGGAATCTTCAGGTAATCACTCTGTGTACGGTTGTTGAAATGCCAGTAGAAGGGAACCATCCCTGTCATGTAATCCATAACCCATTCGCTGGTAACATCAATTCCTCGGGATCTCCAATAAATACATACTTTTTTCTGGCATTCAGCTTCCAGAACATTCGTCTCATATTCTCCTTTATTTTCACGTGCTATCCATGCATCAATATGTATTGTGCCGGACTCCCGCAAAGGAGGAAGGAGGGCAAGGAGTTTATCAATTCGCATTTGTGCATAACCATTTTCCCACTCATTCCTGTAATTGATCTGATATGCTTTCCTCCCGTTATAGTTCCCAATAACCATTAGGCTCCCATCCGTATTCTTCGAAATCATATCATTATCAATATATTCTTTCCACAATGGGCTATTATCATAAGCATCAGTCATATTAATATGCAAGCTTACAGCTGTATGATATTTCTTTGCTTCATTTATCAGCCATAATAAGCTCTCCCGTGCGTCCTGGTCAACAGGTCTTTTTAGCGCCGGATTTACTTCGAAAAAGGCAGGATATAAATCATCATGCCCTTTGTATTGCCATCCTACCAGGTATATGATCTTTGGGACATTGAGGGTAAGGTTATCGGCTTGTTTGATCAGATCAAGGGTATTATCCAGATCACAATATACATTCGTGCCTCCCTGGTTGTCCGGGGCCGACAAGAATAATTTCATGACCAGGGTCTGGGAATAATCATAGTTAAATTGATTCCCCTGCGAAAAAACCATTTGATAGCTTAGAACAGAGATAATACACAAAATTGAGAGCCAATTGAATTTTGGAAAGCAGGTTTTCATATTCTTTAAGTTATTTATTTGTTATAATCAGTAAACAATCTCCTTTAGTTATTTATTCTATCGCCACCAACTCAAAAGCCTCTCCGGGCTTGAGCGTCAAGGTGATTTGTCCGTCTTTGATTTCCACCGTTCCGAAATCTTCTTTGTTACTACCGTCGGGGAGAATTCGGTAACTCGTTGCGGACTTCACGGATTTCCAATCCCCCGGGAAGATCCAGGTTTTGCCGGAGTAGCCGTCACGGCTATATACAAGTAATGTTTTTTCTTTCTTCCAGGTAAGAGGAATGCAGATGTCGTTGCCTTGCTTCACTCTGTTCCAGTCGGCTTCGCTGGGTTGTTTCGTGTCGTCAGCTTCCCGCCAATGATTGCACCAAATGAAAGGAGCACCAGCAATGCAGAAAAGGTCAAGCAACCCATGCATCTTTGCAAACTCTTCTTTAACGCCAGGTGCCAGCCAAGGATTCACGGTCCCGGTTAAACAGGAGAAACCTTTAGGATCATTCATCAATGCGACTCCTACCTGCCCCCCAAACTTATTCCCGTAAGACATAGCCCACCCACAGGCAAGGTGTGGTGGAACATAAGTGTCTATATCATTTGGCGCGTTTAAAGTGGCGGCCGACGCCTGGAGCCCGATAAAAGGATCGACACGATTACTTCTGTAATATTCATCAGAAACGTCAATTCCTTGATCACGGAAATAACGGATGATTTTGCGTTGAGCCTCAGCTTCTTGTTCAGAGGTATATCCGAGGTATGGGCTTATTACATGCTGATCACCAAGGACAGGTGACCAGGTAATAAAACAATCGATCAGAACTGCATGACTTTCTTTCAGCTCGGGCAGCAAAGATAACAACAGGTCGATGCGTTTTTTTGCCAGGCCAAGATCCCATTCTTTTTTATAACTGATTGGATGAGAAACCTGTCCATCCCAAATAGGACCATCTATTACATGGCCTTGTTTGTCTTTGCAAATAATGTCTTTCTCCACATATTCGTTGTAAAGTGGGCTGTCCTCATAAGCATCCAACATATTGAGTTGCAGACTGACAATAGTATTGTATTTCCTGGCCTCGGCCATTAGCCATTTAAGTCCGTCGAGCCCGGTTTTATCCTCGGGACGTTTCAAGGCATCATTAAAAGCACCCCAATATGGGTATTTGGAATCATGCCCGTTGTTTTGCGCCCCACACAGATATACAATCTTGGGGGCTCCGCAGGTAAGGATGTCGAATCGTCTGATCACATCCAATGCCTGTGCATAATTCAGAAAAACCCTGGATTCATTGCCGCCCTTGCTCTTCATCGCTAAGATAAGCTGGTAGACGATCGACTGGTCGTATTTTAGGAAATAAGGTCTTTCGGGCTGTTTGGTAATAGTCCAATCGTAGTAGGCCCCTGATGGCTCTGTTGAACCTGCCGGCATAATCAACAAAGGCTGTCCTGCACTAAGGACTAATTTTAATTGATTATTCAGGATCTCAATCTCGCCTTTCCTCATTAATCCGCTTTTGGATATTAAGAAAACTCCTGCGACCTTCACGTTCTTCCAACTATCTGGCAACGAATAGATTAGGTCGGTTTTTTTTTCGCTGAATGCTACCAGGCTATTATCGCTTCTCCATAAAGCAGGAAAGCATAAAGTATTTCCCTTCCTTAGCTGACGGTTATTTTCGAAAATCGTGCTATCCGCAATGGAGACTTTAACACTGTCAGAAAAATATGCGACACGGCCTTTCTTTTCTCCTTCCACTCTCAGCCTTTTCATCCGGTTTAAATAATAATACTGCACAAAATTCAGGTAAAAGTCTCGGGTAAAAAGGGCTTCGCATTCAGCATCTGGAACTTTATTATATGGATTGGGAAACAGATTTGAGCCATACATGCTTGTCCCGAACAAGAACTCAAGGTCAAAATCACTGTTCTGCAAATCGGGATTCATATGACTACCAGTAAGCAGATTTGCCGGANNGTCATGTAATCCATAACCCATTCGCTGGTAACATCTATGCCCTTTGATCGCCAATAATTGCAGACCTTTTCCTGGTATTTTGCTTCAAGCACATTGGATTCGTATTCTCCTTTGTTTTCGCGTGCAATCCAAGCATCCAGATGAATAGAACCGGCTTCTTTTAAAGGAGGTAAAAGTTCAATCAGGCGGTCGATCCTCATCTGTGCATAACCCTTTTCCCACTCATTCCGATAATTGATCTGGTAGGCCTTCCTCCCGTTATAGTTACCAATGACCATTAGGCTGCCATCGGCATTTTTGGAGATCAGGTCGTTATCAACATACTCTTTCCATAAAGGGCTGTTTTCATAGGCATCTGTCATATTAATATGCAGACTGACAGCTGTATGATATTTCCTTGCCTCCTTCATCAACCATAATAGACTTTCGCGGGCATTGGTATCTCCTGGTCTTTTTAATGCCGGGTTAACCTCGAAAAAAGCAGGATATAAATCATCATGCCCTCTGTATTGCCATCCTACCAGGTATATTATTTTCGGAACGCCCAGGGTAATGTTATCCGCTTGCCTGATAAGGTCCAGAGCTTTACCAAAATCGCAATACACGTTAGTTCCTTCCTGCTTATCAGGGTCTGCTAAAAACATTTTAATGACCAGGGTCTGGGAATAATCATAATTAAATTGATGACTCTGAGCGTAAAAAATATTCCTACCGGGAATAAAGAAAATAAATAATGTCAGGAGCCATGAAAATTTATAAAAGTTAGTGGTCATAATTCATTAGTTTTTCCTTTTACATTTTAGTCCTGAATATATTTTTAATTTTCCCCGGGATTCTGTATTTATAATAAGCATTTGCCGATTCCTGGGTGAGGAATCATGTCTCCTCCATAGAAAATAGACACTGACAGAATCGGATGGCTTTTCACCTTTAATTATAGCTCTGTGATTGCCAAGTTCTTCATCCCACTGTTCAGATGGTACTAAATAAGGAATTACCTTCTGACCTAATCCCGGACAATTAATGATTATTCCAAAAAACAATAAAAGAAGGATACTGAGTTTCATACATTTTCATTGATTTGACGCTGATTTAGAATATATTCAATTAGTTTTTATCCCTTTTAATGCTTAGTTTCTGATCCTTCCCGACTTTCACATCTGAAAGACGCATATGATGAAGCTCAACATTCTTTCCTGGAAATTTTTCGTCAAAAATGTTTCCTGAGATATCCACATCCCTGCAGCCATCAAGATAGAAGTTTACCTTTCTGCAATGCTGCGGATAGCTATTTGTAAATATGATTTTATTGTCCTTAAAGTAAAGATCATGGACAGACCTGGCATAAAGTAAGGGGTAATCGTAAAACCTGAAAATGTTATTTTCAATCCTGATATTTCTATGGTACGGTTCCGTATTTTCATTTTCCGGGTGATGGGAAGGGGTTATACAAATAACTGCTTCACCCCAGTTCCAGGTGCCTGGCTCTGCCGAGGAAAGACAATCCTGAAATACATTATGGCTGATCAATAAATCGGTAACCGCACCTGCTTCAAACCAGTCTTTAATATCACCTTCAATGAGAATCGCCGATCCGGCTGTTTCAAAAAGATTGTCTTCAATTACTGCGCGCTTTGGCGTTGTAATAAGAATACCCCGTGCGCGGTTCTTTCGCTGGATAATGCAATTTCGCACTTCCACTTCAGGCACCCAGGTCATATTTTCCACAATATATCCCTGAATAACATCTTCAGGAAGTGGCTCAGTAAAAGTCAGTTCTGTGTTTCCGGATTCCAGCAGTCGTTTTGCCTTTACTTCCCGTAAGACACCACGTTGCATTAGTTTGGGATCGAGAAAAGTCAACTGGTCTCCAATATTATAAAAGCCTATAGCGGGCGACCATTTATAAGTTACATCAATGGAGGAAGGTCCTGTTTTTTTTACTATGGTTGTATAAGTTCCCCGAAAGTTGGCCCAGTCATCCGTTTGCCCGGTATGTTTACAATTCTCGACCCGGACCAATCCCTTGCAATTTGGAAAATAAGTTGCATCAGCCTGTGAGCTGAATACCCTGTTTTTTTTCTCATTTGCTTCAACATTTACTTTATCCATTGAAACATTTTCGCAAAAGAATGCCAGCAGGCCGGTTCCCATCGAATGGTATATCACAATATTACTGAGACTGGTATTTCTGCAGTGGTAAAGGCCTATACCAACAGCCTCACGCTGAGAATATAATGCAATAAAAGTGCCTGAGGCAGGTCTGTAATTTGGTTTACCATAAAACCTCACATTCCCGGGGGTCATTTCCTCAGCTTTTGAGTTAAAAATATTCCCTATCGGATTATCTCGGGTCAGGTAAACAATTTCCTCTTTATCCTTATCGAACAGACAATAATGTACTACGTTACTTTTCCAGCCTTCACCCGTAAAAAAAAGTTTTTCATTTTGAATTACATACGGATATGATGCTTTGTCTATCACCAGGTCAATATATTCATCAGTCACATTCTTTATGATACCCTGGGAAATTAAAGGACGATCCCAGTCGATTTTAAAATTCTGCAGTTTAATGTTTTCACAACTGGTCAGCGCAAGTGGTACCATTTTGCCATGAAAAATGAATTCGGATCCATTACCTTCAAGTGTCAGGTTTTTCATATCCTGCATGAATATACCAATGCTCATTTCATTTTTATCCCACGGCGACAACTTTTCCCGGACACTCTGGTCAGGCCAGAAATCATATCTTCCTTTAGGAAATACAAGCTTCACAACCGTTTTATTCCTGCAGGCTTCAACTGCCATTTTTATAGCAGGACAGGCATTCTCATAGTTATCAGGTTTAACACCAAAATCGGATACAAGAACTGAATCATCTTTTTGAGCAAATGTGCTTAACCGGATTACAGAAAGTGCGATAAGTGTTAAAAATGAGACTTTTGCTGAGGTTATCATCTCTGTAGGTTTTTTGAATTTCTAATCTTCTGTTTTATATTACTTTAAAATGAATGTTGTCGGAGCATAGGCGTGTAAATCAAAAGAGAATACTCCATTTACCACTTTTATGGGAGCTCCTATCGGGGTATTCCTCAGATCCAGCAATTGAGATGTCCTTATATTTGATCCTTTCGGTAGCTTTACTGTGCAAACGCCGGATAAGCCTGCCTGCTCCCATAATCGTAAAAGATATCCGCCTTTTTTTGCATCGTGTGAAAAATTTGTGATCTTAATGCCATCACGTGACAATGAAAGTCCTTCTGATCTTACCGGCAGGTTACCACTCGTGCCATCAGCAATACCAACTAAAACCGGATTCCGGAACTCGGTCGCCGGGAGAACAAGACCCTCTGGATTAACATCATTAATAGCCCAGATCCGGACCCTCGATGAAATCGAATCACCAATCCAGATAGGAAAATTGGTATTCCATTGATTATTAAACAAATTAATAAATGCTACCGGCTTTTCGGGAATGTATGAAGGTTCAAACTTCATAATTCCGGGCTGGCCGAAACTCATTAAGCCATGGTCGAGGTTACAAATCCCTGCTCCTTTCCCATCTGAACCGGCTATAATTGCTCCGGTATAAACGTAGCAGAGTGTGTGATTGGTCCCTTTAGGGAAGTCAACCGGATTTACAACAGATCCATTGCGTCCAATGCGAAATTGCGAATTGCCTTTTACATTAACCGGTAAATAAATCCAGCCGGCTTCGGGCCAGGTATCAGGTTTTTTGTTGTCAACCTTTACATTGATCTCCACCCATTTCTCTTCTGCCGGCAGTGTGATAATTGTTGTGATATTTGCCTGAATCGCAGTAGAATAATCAGATCTCAATATTGCTTTCTGAAAAACTTTATTCCTGATAAATTCAAGAGATCTGTACTTTGGAACGGATCGTGAATATGAAGGTGTATCGGGGAGGTCGTATCTCGCATTCAGCTCTCTTGCACCATAATCCCATGCAGCCTGGTTGTAGCAATCTATGTTGTATTTCCGGCATTGCCTGCTGTCGAAGCGTTCATAAAGATATTGTCCGAAGGCATACTCAGCTTTCTGATCGACTAATTCACGTCCCATTATTTTATCTATTATTGATACAATTCCTCCACGATTTCTGTCTATTGTTATTTTCAGAAAGCTATTCTCAAGTGTAACCGTATTTTTACTTTCAATTATGGGCTTTTCTTCTTTTTCTTCAACAACATTGTATGTTTTATATCCACAGGCAGGCAGATCATCAACATAAAAGAGAGAACTGACAACCGGGATGATTTTGCCATTTTCGGTTCCTTTTACTTTTGAAACTGAATTTCTTCCGGGAATTTCGACTATTGTGTTTCTTTTATGTGGGAGAGGATTAAAAACCACGATTCTCTTCCCTTGTAGTTTTACAGATTTTGCTAGACTGTTAATAGCAGAGTTTTCAAGCCTTTCGGTTATCTCTTTTGCTTTATGGGCATAGTTACGGTGATCTTCCCAGGAGAATTCAAGTCGTTTATATCCTCCTGTCAGTCCTTTTTTCATCATATCGTCAAAAGCTTTGCCATAAAGCATATGAAGGCCAATAAAACCAAAACTTCCACCCCATGTATGTTCTCCATACATCATACTTTGCTCGTGTGCAGCGAATAAATCAGCACTTATATCCGGTCTTGTTTCCCCCCACATCCGCAGATGAGATTCCAAAATTTCAGTAGATGCAAGCTCTGGACGTACTGTACGAATCATACGTTCTTCAACCGGCATAGATCCAACTCCGTGAATCCATGTATCTGGCATATCGGCAGCAATACATGGGATTTTAGCTCCGTTTTTTTCCTCCTTAAAAATGGCTTCGGCAAATTCATCTAACGTGGTGAATTTCACTTTCACAGTGGGCAGATTCTTCTTTGTTTCTTCCAAAATACTTCTAACCAAATCAGCAGATGGGGGTCCGTTGTTATCACTGGACATGATTATTGCAGGCCATACTTTATAATTCCAGTCTTTGGGAGGATAAAGTCCTTCTCCGAATTTTCGGGCTGAACCATATCCCTGAGAATGCATCGTAAGCAACTTTGATCCATCAGGTCCCTGCCAGTAATAAAGTAATGGCAGGTCTGGTCTTTCATTGATGGGGTTGCATCCCAAATGTAGGAAATCGACTCCTGCATTTTTTAAGACAGTTGGTAATAGCCACGAATGACATGGCACATCCGTCATCTTGGCTGAGTGAGGTAAGGGCAGATTGTTCTCGTTGCATATCCTGGTCGTGAAACTTAATGCTGTAACAAGATCTTCGGGCTCTAATGATTCGGTATGAAAGGTAGCAGCTAGAGCATGCATCTGTAAACTGCCCTCTCTTATAGCTTTCATCACTTTGTCCCTTCGTTCCTGGGTTTGACCTGGATATAATATTTGATAAAGAGGCCAGCCAGGAATGGTCCATACAAAACGTTGTTCTTTTGGTAGTTTTTGTGAGTCCTCAATTAGCTTCAAAGCGTTGTCTATCATATCTGTACGATAGTAATTGATCACTTCTTTTACTAAATGTGTATAGCCAATATCATAATGAGTTTTAAAAATCACAAAAATACTATCCAGATTTGTTCCTGATAATATGGCGTCGCCACTATGGTTAAGAGTTTCAGGAGTATGTACATCCAATTCGGTGTACCAGGTGTTGGTAAAGCGAGCTTCTTGTTTTGGTGAAAGGGTTGGCTTTACATCCCAAACCAACCAGCGATAATTCCCTATTATATTACCTTTTTTATCCTTAATCGTAACACCATGTTGCCCACCCCAGTTTGCCCCTGTTTCATTCGGACGTGTATCTACATCAGCAATCTTCGTCCATTCTTTGCCCGGGAATATTTTTGTGCCCGGTTCATCATCTGCACTGCCATAAAGTGAATATACCTGAGGCCCTCTTGCACCACCATCGTTCCACTTAATATGCCATGAATAGGAACATATAGCAGAAACAGGCTGGACCTTACCCAGGTCCATTAAAATATAGCCACCATTTGTATTCTCATCAGTAAAACAGAAATAATTGAAACGCTGATAGCCATCCTGGGGTAATACTCCATTATGTAAACCATTAGGTGATAAACATGATGACATTGCAATATTTCCCCTGATAAATATTTCAGAATTCAATGCGGCATCCGATCTTGAAGGCCGCATCACTCTATTGAAATTCCATCCCTGATCAATCTGCTCCTTTAAAACGACAACCTGTGATCTGAGGTGCGAAGTAAAGAAGCTTATTAAAACAATTAATAACAGGCAAGATTTAATATGGTAATCGCTCTTCATTGATTTAATCATAGGACAAATTAAGGTTAGGTTTCTCATATCTGGAAAAGCTTAATTTACGTAATAAAACAACATAAAATGAAAGTGATGCTAAAGGTTTAAAAATTAAAAACTCTTCATTTTTGTCCCTCTTCAGAAAACCATACTGAATTTTATTAGCTTTTATTGAGATGCCAGTGCAGGTATTCGGACACCTTCGCCTTTCAGATGGTTTATCAGTTCATAACGCAGAGAATCAATCACAGGTTTATACTCAACTCTGTTGATCAGATTCTCTGTTTCACCATCGTTTTTAAGATCTACCGGCATTCCCTTTATTTTTCCAATATCATCTAATTCATATTTAAACCTACCCGTATGGATAATATAACCGGTTTCAGTTTCAAGAAATATATTCTTTGTCCAGGCGGTATTCCTATTCTGTTCAATTAGAGACAGGACAGAACTTCCTGCCAGACCTGAAGAAGCTTCAATACCGGCCACTTCGCATAGTGTCGGCATAAGGCAAAGTCCGTTGCTTATTAAGTGTTCATTATCAACAATTCCTTTTTTCTTCATCCATGGATATAAAATGATAAAAGGGACATTGGTAGCTTCTTCATAAAGTATAGTTTTATGCTCAAGCTTGTGCGAATCATCGAGGTCTCCATGATCTGAAGTAAATAACACCATTGTATTCTCTGAAAGCCCTGATTTTGAAAGTACTTCCATGACTATCCCTATCTGGGCAACGACACGTTCTGTTAGTCTCATATAAGCCCATCGATACATTCTCCAGTCTTTTTCGGTCCATTTTGCCCGTACATTTTGACGGAATATTCTTAGTTTGAGAAGGCTGTCCACACTACTTAGTTCACCTGCCATTGGCTGATGATTATCAGGCAGAGGAGGGCAAAAACTGCTTGAAATTCCAAGTAATTTCAGGGCTTCATCGAGCTCAGGAGGTGTCGCATTTGCAAGATCGCCTCCGGGAGTTGCCCACCTTATTGCATCATAGCATATATCATGTGGATTAATAAAATAGGCAAACAGCAGAAAAGGTTTGTTTTCTTCTTTACGGTTTAGAAGAAAGTCAGCACAAATAGCGGCTAAACTATCTCTCTCATCAAGAGTTAAAAGGTCATAACCTAAGATACTAACATCTGAACCAATGACTGGCATATGAACTTTACCACCATAATAGGTCTGATATCCTCCTTTCCTGAAAACATTTCCCATTGCATTTGTATACAAACCTATGACCTTATCTTTCGCAATTCCGACACATGAGTTTTCTCTCATGCCAATTTCTGATGGGTACCGTCCTGTTTGCAGAGAAATACTTGAAAAAGCAGAAACAGGATTTGTTGCATAAGCTCCTGTAAAACGAATACCATTTAAAGCAATGTTATCCATGGCAGGTGTTTTGAGCCATCTGTTACCTGTGCACGACATCATGGAAGCGCTTTGCTTATCTGTCATTATCACAATGATATTCAGATGTTCGGGAGCTTTTATTATCTTATCTGAACAGGATCCAACTCCAAATAAAAATGGTAATAGGAGACCTTGTATAAGTTGGTAAGAGTGTAACATCTTATAAATCTTATCAGGTTTAAATTTGAAAGTCTTTTAAAAGAAATTGGTTTGTCATTCAGACATAGTTGTTTCTTGTTTATCAGTCCCCTATTTGTTGCAATGCCACATCATTTAATGAAATAACATTCGGTTCTCAATCTCACTTATAGATTTGCCGTTAAAGCTAAATTGAAGCTGTAATTGAACTTCATATCCTGTTTTCCAATATGACAGTTCAAATTTATGATAACCCTCTCGCATTGCTGCCTGTCCTGATTTTTGAATTGACTCATGAGACCCGCTATTATCTACAATTATCTGATCATCAATTTTTAATATGCTGCCATCATGTGAAGTAAGGTAAAAGGTATAAATGCCACTTTGCTTAGTTTTAATATAGCCGGAAAATATCAATCCAAACTGATTATCAAGGATTTCAGGTAATGCAATAGAGGGGGAAATGTCTTTCTTTTTTAAATTCTCCGGATTAAAATTATCCTTGAAATATTTACGGATCAGCCCGCTTCCTTCAGGTGATATATCTGCAGATGCCAGATATTTTTCCTTTTTTGTAAATTCAGCTCTATAAGTTTCATATAATTCTCCACTTGGTCTGAAATAACCAATATTAAAAGTCACAGGGCTTTTAACCTTTACCGGATGTTTGTAAACAGGTGAAGTTCTATCAGGTATACTGCCATCATTTGTATACCTTACTTCAGTCTCTTCCACAGGTTTATTTACCACCAGGAATCCTTCACCAACGAAAAGATTATTTTCAATAAACCCTGTCAGATCAGGTAACCGGTAATGGACATCCAATGCATCTAATCTTTTAAAATGGGAATGAATACGGGTTAAGAAATCTTCCCAGTTTCTTTGATTTTCATCAGTCCAGGCTGTTTCTGAAAAAGCAATTACCCGGGGGAAAGCCATATATTCAAGCCGTTTTACATTAGGGATCACTTCAGACCATAAACTTGCATGGATTCCGCAAATAAGTTTTTCTTTACCACTGTCGATGTCTGTAGGTACAGGTTGATATTCATAAGTATGCTTTAATGACAGGTTATTTTGCTGATAGTTAAGATAGTAACCAGAAGTAGACGCAACTATCACATTATTTCCATACTTAAGAATATTGTTCAGATTATTTGGGATCCAGGTTCTCCAATACATTGCTGTGGCAGTTTTACTTATTCCTCCTTCCAGAATTTCGTCCCAGCCTATAAGTTTTTTCCCTTTTGAATTGAAAAATTTTTCCATTTCGCGGGTGAAAAAACTTTGAAGTTGTTCAACATCTGAAATGCCCTTATCCTTCATGAATTTTTTACAGGCATATGAATTTGCCCAGGAGTTCCTGTCAACTTCATCACATCCCAGATGGATATATTCATAAGGGAAAAGTTCAATTATTTCACTGAAAACATTTCTGGCAAATTCATACGAGAAATCATTGCATGGGCAGATTGGACCTTTATTTTCACAATTCAATTGTGGAAAAATACTTATGGCCATACCACTATGTGCAGGCATATCAATCTCCGGTAAAATATTGATCTTATGTTCCAGAGCATAATCAATAATTTCTTTCATTTCATCCTGTGTATAGTATCCTCCATAAACCTGCTGTCCGTCTTTTTCTTTTACCAGATTTTTATCCATCTCCATATAAGGACCCCCATACTTTTTACATTCATCTTCAAGATAATAATTTGTGCTTCTGTAGGCTCCTTTTTCAACTAGTCCAGGGTACTTCTTAATTTCAATCCTCCATGCCTGATCATCGGCCAGGTGCAGGTGCAGAATGTTTATTTTGTAAAGAGCTATAAGATCGATAAATTTTATAAGGTCATCTTTTGAGAAGAAATGACGGGCAACGTCTACATTTATTCCACGCCATGAAAACCTGGGTGCATCTTTTATTTCTACTGCAGGGATGGTTAGTTTTGAAAAATGATCCTGATAATGTTTGTTCTCAACTTCTTCCGGTAACAACTGGCGCAATGTCTGAAGGGCATAAAATATGCCCTTACTTCCTTTTGCCCTTATAAAAATTCTTTTTGCTGAGACATTCACCAGATAAGCTTCATCATTAATTAATGAATCATTTACATCTATAAAAATAGTATTATTTTCCACTGATTCAGAAATAATAATTGGTAAATCAATGGAAGTTGCATTTTTAATTAATTCTTGAAAGATCTTCGTACTTTGCCTGAGCTCAGCATTATCGCGATTTAATATAATTTTAGTCAGTTTATTTATCTCAAAGTATCCATTTTTTTCGATTAAGGACAATGGTCTGGGAATGATGTTGATCAATTCTTTTTTTTGACTGCATGAAACTGCATAAAGCATAAAACTTGTTAGGAGAGCGACTAATATGGTTTCCCTTTTCATTTTCATCAAAATAATTATAGTTTTCTTGGTCAGATTATAACAGATTGTTTTATGAGAAATATTCAGGGTAACAATAACGTTAATTTCTCGTCTGTTGAACGGAAGCGTGCAGTAAAGTCAGCAAACGTTCGCCCAGCCCCCGGGTTCCAGATCCGTTCACTCATCGCAGCAAGCCGTTCACGCAAAGCTGGAATTTCCTTATCATCAGACATACACCAGGTGACCATCTGAGCCCCGATCACCTTCGATGTTGGCAACACCTCTATACCGTTGGGAAAAGCCTTCGATTGATCCCACCAGTTCTCCCAGCGGTAAAGGTTCCACCTATTGTAAATATATTCCGGTTCCCAGGATTTACCAGGTGTTACATACAAAGGCTGCCATGCGGCGTTGATAACATCATATCCATCTGCAACAAGATCTTGAGGCAGATTGAATTTGCACTCGTAAACCATAACAGTAATATCGCGTGGAATCTGTATTTTACCTTCTTTATGAAAACCCTCCCAGACAATTGTCTTTTTTCCATGCTTTTTAACGATGTCGTTCATACGAGCGATGAAGTACCGGTACAGTTCAATATAATCATCAATATTATGAGCTGCCATGAATTTATTTGTCTCTGGACAATAGTCCCAATTGTCATAGTCGACTTCATCAGCGCCTATATGAAAATAAGGTGTTGTTTTGAATACATCGCACATTTCAGCAATAATAGTATCAAGGACTTCATAAACCCTCTCGTTTCCCACGCAGATGGCCTGGTGGCGTTCATTCCTGGGGGGACCACCGAAAAGTTCAGGCATCCCGCGTAATATTGCCATCCCGTGCCCCGGGAGTTCAATCTCGGGAATGATAGCCACTCCACGGTCTCTTGCAAAATCTTCCAGCTCCCTGACTTCATCAAGGCTGAAATGTCTTTTGCCCTGCTGGTTGATATCTGAAGAAAGCATCTTGGGATAGGCTGTGGTCGGGAAAGTAAATCCTTCATTATCTGTTAAGTGCAATTGCAGATACCTGATCTTATACCAACGGCAAAGTACCACAGCCTGTTTTAGTATATTAAGAGTATGCGGCTCACGGGCGACATCAAGCATTAATCCACGGTAGGGAGTTAAAGGCTTGTCCTTGATCTTCATACGCGGAATTTCTATTGTGCCGGCAGTATCTGACAACGCCTGAAGAAGGGTCACCGTACCAAGTGAAACTGCATTTATATTACCTCCCATGACAACGGCTTTTTTATTAATGTCGAGCTTATACTCCTCACTATGCATATCAGGTTTTATTTCCAGGACTATATCACCATTTCCTGGCTTTTCGGTGGATATGGCAAGTCTCAGGGACGTCAGCTGTCCGATTTCACCGGAAACCATAGCTGCCAGTGGGGTAAGCTCATTACTGGAATAAATGAANNTCGACTTTGAAGTGAGTTTCATGTTCCCTTTCAGAAATTCCAATGAATCTGGAACCGGAATGATAGCCGGAGGCCCGGCTGATGAAATTTTATTACTTCGAATACAACCTGAAAAGACAAGGAAGCCTGCGATCAGGCAGACAGATAAGATTTTTACTTTCTTCATGGGTTGGTTTATATATTTTATCGATTACAATTCAGTAATTGGATTATAGAAACATGAGATCCCTCACTTCGGGATGACAGTGTCTGTTCAGAGAGATTGGGAAGGAAGCAGGGGCGTTTCGCAGTTGGATTCTTTACAAACGGAAATTTTCCCGAAACGCTCCTGCTTCCCTCCCAATACATATATCCAAAAAAACAACTGTCATCCCGAATGGAGTCAAATTCTGAGCCTGCGAAGAATTCGGCGGAATGAGAGATCTCATTGTTTTTCATGAAACACTCATTGGAAGTAATCATAACATTAAAAGAATTTATTACTTTTCATACACCCTTATCATATTCACCCCATGCGGCGGTACTTCTGCCGAATAAGAATCCATTATCATGCCAAGGTCTTTCCGCAGCCACAGATCCCTCACAAGCTGTTTCATGCCCAATCCTGCCTCAGACCATTGCACGCTTATGTTTTTTTCTACTGACGACCTGTTAAGCAGCACTATAGCTTTTGATCCGTCCGAAATATTTTTAACCCACACCTCCAGTTCTGCTGCCGGTCCGATTCGTTCAGGTAAATTTCCTGAAGGATCCTGGTTCACTTCAATTACCTCAGGATTGG
>PLML01000233.1 GCA_003141525.1 Bacteroidales bacterium | reverse complement strand
TGATTGTTTACTTTTATCTTTTGTCTTTTGTCTTTTGTCTTTCTATTTCTGCCTTACCCACTTTATAGCATCTCCGATAACTGCCCTTCCGCTCGAGAGATTTGAAAGAACAACTTTCGAAGTGTCGGCCGTTAGGTAATATGTTCCCAGTTTATTCCATCCGTTCTCAGCATTTGTATAATCAATAGATATCTCCTCGCTTCCTCCTTCATGATAAATCCGATAGTGTAATTCTTTGTAAGGCTGGGAAGGAGGTGCGCTTCCATCTCTACCCGGGCCTCCGGCTCCCACTGGTCCCTGTGCTCCTCCTGTTCTGGCACCTCCTCCAAATCCTCCTGCTCTGATCATCATCCGATCGGCAGTTTTGCCTATAAAACAGAAGATATCATAATAACCAGGTTTGTCTATAGGAGTCATCCAGGTGAGGGTTTTGTCACCTTTACCGCTTTTTGTGTACACTGCAGACCTTACATATTTCCCATAAAATGCTGATTGTACGACAGGTTGCCAGTATGATGGGATATTCATCAGGCTTACCTGCTGATAGCTTGTTCCTTTCTTATTCTGGATTCCAAGCAGTTTTTTCAGTCTGTTCTCCATATTCTGTATACTTACTTTAAAACCGGCATCCTCGTTGTCAACTATTATGCTAAATTGATCAGATGTTGCCGGATCAAAAGAGACGATCTCTTCTCCCGAAAATTCCCCAACAGCATCTTTTGATTTGATTATCTCATCAATTGGAAGTGTGATCTCCCCCGGGATATTTTTAGCAAAGAGAGTATTTATCATCATAGCTCTTGGCTGGGCATCGAGGACAATGCCGACTTTTTTTGTCTCATGAGGCCCTAAATAAACAATTTTGGATATGTCGGCAGCTTCCATGCCACGTCCTTGTAACGATATCTGTCCGCGTCCCTGAACAGCTACCTGGAATGTGCCGCCGCCTCCCCCGAAACCACTACCACCAAAACCTCCGCCACCACGTCCGCCACCTCCCCCGCCGCGTCCTCCCCCGGTACGGAATGATATATTAAATAATCCACCGGTGGCTTCCTGATTAGATGCAACAAAAGTAACCTGGTATCTCGATCTTTCATTTATTACAATTTCGTTTGCCACCAGATTTGTAAAAAGAAATCCGGGTTGTTCTTTTCCGTTGAACCAGGCAGACAGGTATGGGTAAAACTCAAAACCGAACCTGTTTTTAATTTCATTATTGAATTTTAAAATATCAACTCTTTTAAACTTGTTATCATCAATGTACCTGGCAAACCAGTCCTTAAATTCATCAATGCCTGTTTTAGATCTTATAAGGTTAAAGAAATAGTCACCCTTAATAGTTAACACGTTTTTTAAAGTGTCTCCACCCGGATTTTTTG
Organism: Bacteroidales bacterium; assembly: GCA_003141525.1. GTDB lineage: Bacteria > Bacteroidota > Bacteroidia > Bacteroidales > VadinHA17 > LD21. The sequence continues at coordinate 32,648 of PLML01000233.1, read as the reverse complement.
CAAGCAGTTCTTTAAAGCTCTGGTTTTTAAGTATGAGATTTGCCCTGTCATTTTCCGAAAGAGTACCGGACATGGCCTGAAAACCTGCAGCGGCAGGAGAATTAACTTTCTGAAGATGAGATTCGAAAATTGCATTAATGACAGGATATTCTGAGGAATAGAAATTATTCTTAAAAAAGTAGAAGCTTGGGCCAAGAAAATACCGCGTAGGTTCATTTGCAGCTACCCCGTTAATAAACCTGAAATTCTCACCACTTATGAAGGTACTTCTCATAAAATTATTAAAAATCCTGACCTGTAGCTCTTTATCTGTAATAACCTGGCCATTGCGTGTCATCCTTTTTTTCTGCTGTTTGAATTGTTTAAAGAAACCGGCCTGGTTCAGAGTGGAAAGTCTTTCGGGGAGAAGAACCATGGATGGTTGAACCTCTGCACGAGTTTGAGTGCTTTCCTTCGGGTAAGAATGAAATTGAACAGGTACCTCAAGCATACTAAGTGTTTTGAAGGGATATTTTGTGGAGAAGTTTGACTCAAGATCTTTCATAAGACCCGAAATAAGCAAAGGCAAAGTGTCTTTAATTGCTTCGAGGTCTTTCTTATAATAATCATTTCCCGGGAAATAATATGAAATGTATTCTACCGAATCAACCTTTATTTTGTCAGTCAGATAATTACCAATTGCAAGAGTCAGCCCTGTAAGCGGAGATTCAGGTTTATATATATAGTAACCATCTTCTTTACTCATTTTGCCTTGTGATACAGGAAGCAGATTATTCTCACTTTTTACTTTAAGAGTATAATGAGTAAAATCGATCTTTATCCGTGCAGGATTGGATGGGTAATAATTAAGTCCGGCAATAGGATACCAATGAGTCTCAGGAGTAAGCAGAACATAATCTCTGGTAACAAAAGCTTGCCGCTTATTCACATTTACCATTGAAATTTTATACGGATTCTCCTTTATATTGTCATTATAATTTGGATTACAGAATGATTCGTTTATACCTCCTGAATAAACAAACTCTAATTTATCACTGTCACCCGGATTAAGAAGCTTTCCGGGGTCTATTTCGATTATATGATTTGTCCTCTTGAAATTCAGATCTATCCCGTTTGAAGATATATTTGTAACTGTCAGGGAAGGATTTAGGGAAAAATAATACCGACTGATGGGAATATTATTGTCATTTGAAATTTCCAGAACTGCGGTTGCATCAAATGAATTTACTTTGTGAATGAACTCTATTGATGCTTCTGTTATGCTGACAAAATTTTTATTTTCAAACTCCTTGTTTGTTTCTATTACCAGTCTTTTGCCGGTTACTCCTTTTCTGTATGTTGAGTAGGTATTTAAGGTGCAGATTACCGAACCGGCCGTAAAAACGAATAAAAGTATTATAGTAAGGAATCTGTGAATTTTTGATTGTGGCAATCGCTTAAACAGCAAAATTGTTGCCATTATCAGAGAGAGCCCTGCAAAAAGATAAATAAGTCTCTGATTGATTATAACACTTAAATTATCAAACCCTATTATACCTGATTTAAATACCGGTAAACCAAAAGCCATATAGTCGAAAACAGATCCTGCCCTGAAGTAGAGATAGAAAATATCCAGGGCTGCATAACCAAGAAGGATAAGAAAAGTAATTGCCTGATTTTTTAATAATGACATCAGCGTGAAAGACAATCCCAGGCTGAAAATAATTGTAGGTAAACTGATGATAAGGAGATAATAGAAGTAAGCAGAAATATTTACAGACATACTTTTTGAAATGATATTAATTACAAGGCATATCGCAAGAACCAGTAAGTTCAGGCTCAGGAACAATCTTAGAATTCCCCATGATTTTCCAATAACATATTCAAAATTTGACATCGACCTGGTATAAAGCACTTCATTGGTATCCAGTTTTTTGTCGCGTTTCAGAAAATCAGCAGCCAGGAAAATGACCACAATTGCCTGTGCAATGTTTAGAAGGTATAAATTGATAAGAGGCAACGAGGAAGGGATCGATACTACTTCCCACCCCTCGTTTCCGACAGGTGAGAACATGCCTATGTTCATTAGTGTGAAGATAAAAAGGGACCCGATCGAGAAAAGCCGGAAAAACCAGCTCCGTCTCAGAGTCTTTGCCTCGTACCTGGCAACTGTTCTGATATTCGACAGAAATGCCATATCCTTTTATTCCTATTAATCAATTAAGCTTGTCTGCAGTTTATGCTCCATGTAATAAACGTATGCATGTTCAATATCAGGATCAATGCTGAGTGCGTCATAATCAGGCGGATCATCTGAAACTATCTGAACTTCCCAGCCTGTTTCGTTGGGTATCGTAGAAATAACATTATAAATTTCTTTTACCTTTTCATATTCAACCGGGGTCAGATTAAGTTTGAATACATGACCTTCAGCATATTTGACCAGATTCTCAGGAGATCCGTAATAAACCAATTCTCCCCTGTTGAGAAGCGCCATCCCCTGGCAGGTTGAGGAAATATCCCCGACAATATGAGTTGAAAGAATAATTATTACATCATGCTGGCTTAACTGGGAGAGTACATTCCTGAATTTTATTCTCTCGTCGGGATCCAGTCCGGTAGTGGGTTCATCAACAATTATGATCTTTGGATTACCAATGAGAGCCTGTGCAATACCTAAACGGCGTTTCATGCCACCGGATAGTTTGTTTGCCCGTCTGTCGCGTGCTTCAAGGAGTCCTACCTGATCCAGCAATCTGTCAACCTCTGTCATCCTTTCCTTTCTGTTTTTCAGCCCTGCCAGCGATCCTGCATAATCAAGGAACTCCCAGGTTTTAAGCGCTGTAAAAAATCTGAAATCCTGCGGGAGATACCCAAGCATGCTTCTGATCTCTTTTCTGTGTTTCTGAATGTCCTTTCCGTCTACCATTACAACACCAGAAGTAGGTTTCATAAGAGTTACCAGAATCCGCATAAGACTTGACTTGCCTGCTCCATTTGGACCCAGCAGACCGAACATACCAGTACCGAATTCAAGATTAATATTCTTAAGAGCGTGATTACCATTGGGATAGATCTGATTAAGATTCTGAATTTCAATTTTCATAAATCTTTACTTTTGATAATTCATTTCAGGATAAGGAAACACCAACATATAGACTAATAAATGAATCCAAATATTCCATCAATCTTTGACACAACGGACAGAAAAACCGTAGTTTTTATTGGATTTACCTCTTACAGCACGATTGTAACCTGTGCCTAATATCAGGTTACAGCTACTGTTTTGATTGTACTCAGTGGAACTCCACCAAATACCGTTTTTGCTGACGTTCAGAATTTTCCCTTCGTTGATATCCCGATATCCACCCGGGAGAGCTATAAATCCACTCTTGTTGGTTGCTCCTGTATTTGGATTTTCCCAATGTGTTGTACCATTTTCTTTCAGATTCCCTCCGGCAACACTGTCACCACCCAGGAAGTTTGTGAGTGTTGTAAATTCATTGTTAGAAGGCAGATGCCAGCCTGATGGGCATACATTTTTTGCTGTTTCCCAATTGTACAGATACCCGAACGATGCTTTACTTTGGTCATTGTCATATTCCCAACAGCCGCTGTTTGCTTTGAAGGCAATGTTTTCCGCCATCCATGTTTGTGTGCCTATTTTTATCGTTTCATAAGTCTTTCCATCTCTTGAATCACTAAAGTTATCAGTTACCTGAGCTACTGAACGAATTGTGAAAATCAGAATGGCAATAATCATAAAAAAGTATTTGTTTTTCATGTCTGTAGATTAAGGTTTATCAAGTAATGTAATAGAAATTTCTTCATGTTTATTTCCAATGTGCAAAGTTCAATTTCCGATATAACTTCTTCCCAATAGTCGTCAGTTGGAGTTTTCCGTGAGTTTTTTACCTTCGCAATCGGTATTAGTTTTATTTCCATTTTACAGGTTTAAAATTGATTTGACACCAAACTTAATACTTATTTGTGTGGAAATAGGAACGATCATTTGATATCAATATAACACACGAGGATAACCATGTTTTCGAATACAAAAATTCCTATTTTTGTGGATAAAAGTTTCCCTGTGGTTTATCTGACTAATAAGAGAAAAATAATTAATGACCCTGTTTATGGTTTTATAAGCATACCGGGAGATTTTGTTTTTGACCTCATCGAACATCCGTGGTTCCAGAGATTACGGAATATAAGACAACTTGGACTGACAAGTTTTGTTTATCCCGGCGCAAATCACAGCAGATTCCAGCATGGACTTGGGGCGTTGCATCTGATGAATATGGCTATCGCTACTCTCAGAAGCAAGGGAATCATAATCTCACCTGTTGAAGAAGAAGCTACGCTTATTGCCATACTTTTGCACGATTCAGGACATGGTCCCTTCTCCCATGCACTTGAAAATTTGATAATAAATGGCATTTCACATGAAGATATTTCTCTTCTCCTGATGAGAAAGCTGAATGAAAAATATAGCGGAAAGCTTGATCTTGCAATTGAAATCTTTACTGGAAAATACTACAGAAAATTCTTCCATGAGCTGATTTCAGGTCAGATGGATATGGACAGGCTTGATTATCTGAGAAGAGATAGTTTCTTCACCGGAGTTATTGAGGGATCTGTTGGATCGGACAGGATAATCAGAATGCTTAATGTTGTGGACGATAGTCTGGTTGTGGATGAAAAAGGGATCTATTCACTTGAAAAATTTCTTATTGCCCGTCGCCTCATGTACTGGCAGGTCTATATGCACAAGACGGTACTTGCATCCGAAAGTCTGCTGGTAAACATTTTTAAACGGGCAAAGGAGATTGCTAATGATGGTGACGATCTATTCACCACTCCTGCATTAAGGTTCTTCCTGTATAATAATATAGGTCATTCCGATCTCATAGATGAAGGGACATTTACACCCGGAATGATTGCATCAAATTTTACCAGACTCGATGATTCCGATATTCTGGTCTCTGCAAAATACTGGACAGATCATTCTGATAAGGTACTCTCAGATTTGTCGGGCAGGTTGTTGCGCAGAGATCTGTTCGCGATAGAGCTTCAGAATGAACCATTTTCAGAAAAAAGGGTAAAAGACCTTGGCAACCTGGCGAAGAAACTAATAAATATAAAACCTGGTTTAGAAGACTATTATGTTTTTACCAATAGCATTTCAAACCTGGCTTATACACCCGATGCTCCTGTAGTTAAAATACTGCTTAAGAGTGGAAGAACAGCTGATATTTCAACTGTATCAGATATGTTCGACCACAGATTCCTCTCGGAGAGAATTACTAAATACTTCCTATGTTATCCTAAAGAATGTCGATAATTAAAATTTAAATGCTATGGAATTTACTGCTGCAACAATCGCCGGATTTTTAAAAGGTGAGATAGTAGGCGACCCCGATATTAAGGTAAATACAATTGCTAAAATTGAAGAGGGTCAGTCCGGAGCTTTGTCATTCCTTGCCAATCCAAAGTATGAGCATTATATATATGATACTAAATCATCAATAGTTCTTGTTAACAAAAGCTTTGTGCCTTCAGGCGGTATTAATGCCACACTCATCAGGGTGGAAAATTCATATGAGGCATTTGCCTCTCTTCTCCGCCTTGTGGATCAGGCCAGACCCCGAAAGAAAGGAATTCATGCTACGGCGATTATTGAAGCTACTGCAAAAATAGGTACTGATGTTTTCATCGGGCCATATGCCTACATAGGGGAGAATTGTATAATTGGTAATGGATGCTCTATTTATCCTCATGTCTACGTCGGAGACAATACAAAACTTGGGAATAATTGTATTATAAACCCCGGAGTAACAATTTATCATGATTGCCTTCTCGGTGCAGGCTGTGTCGTGCATGCAGGGACAGTTATCGGCAGCGATGGGTTCGGATTTGCTCCACAGTCGGATAACGAATTTATGAAGATCCCACAATTAGGGAATGTGATTCTGGAAGATAATGTTGAGATCGGCTCTAATGTTACAATTGACAGAGCTACAATGGGATCGACGATAATCCGGAAAGGTGTTAAGCTGGATAATCTTATACAGATTGCTCATAATGTTGAAGTGGGAGAAAATTCAGTTATGGCTGCTCAGACAGGAATTTCCGGATCAACAAAAGTCGGAAAGAATTGTATGTTTGGAGGACAGGTGGGGCTTGCCGGTCACTTAAGAATTGCCAATGGGACAAAAATAGGAGCACAGGGTGGAATTTTGGGTGATGTGAAAGAAGAAAACACAGCAATACTAGGTTCCCCGGCGATTGAAGTGAAACAGTTTCTCAGATCTTCTGTGATTTTTAGAAAACTACCTGAAATGAAGATAAAGATTGATTCCCTCGAAAAAGAGATAGAGTCTCTGAAAAAGAAGTAGTTTTGTTCAGATTTCGGGAATAAATCCTTTGTAACAAATTCAGTTAAAGAACAAATTTCTGGATTGTTCAAATATTTTTATTTTTTTTGTACCCGGAATTTAATTTAATAATCAGTACTGATGAGTGAAAGACAGAGGACTCTCGCAAAAGCTACAAGTCTTACCGGAAAAGGACTTCATACCGGGAATAGTGTAACAATTACATTTAAACCGGCTCCGGTAAATCACGGATACAAATTCTGCAGAGTGGACCTTCCCGGGAAACCATTAATAGAGGCACTGGCTGAACACGTTACAGATACTTCGAGGGGGACAACTCTTGTACAAAACAATGCTACCGTTTCGACTATTGAACATGTCATGGCCGCACTTAATGGACTGCGTGTTGATAATGCCCTGATTGAGATGGATGGGCCCGAGGCTCCGATAATGGGTGGCTCAGCATGGAAGTTTGTTGAAGCAATAAAGCAGGCAGGTATAGTTGATCAGAAAGAAGACAGAAATTATTTCGTTGTAAAGCAAAAGATTACATACTCTGACGAAGAACACGGTGTGGATCTGATAGTTTATCCCGATGATCATTTCAGCGTCAATGTTCTTATCGATTATAACTCAAAAATTCTTGGGAACCAGTATTCGATCCTTGATTCAATTGATGACTTTGAAGAGAAGATATGCAAAAGCCGCACATTCGTGTTTTTTCATGAACTGGAACCACTATTTAATCAGGGACTTATTAGGGGCGGAGATCTCGACAATGCAATTGTCATCCTAGAAAAAGAAGTTGAACAATCTGAAATAGATCGTATTGCAAAACTTTTTAAAAGGCCCGGAATAAACACACACACTGCAGGGATTCTCAATAACACAGAATTGCGTTACCCCAATGAGCCGGCAAGGCATAAATTACTTGATATAATAGGTGACCTTGCGCTTGTCGGCCACCCGATAAAAGGTAAGATTGTTGCAACGCGTCCGGGCCATTATGCCAATATAAGGTTGGCAAAAATCATAAGGCAGGAGATGAAAAAAACTCTTTCAAAACTTGATATCCCTGTTTATGATTCTTCACAACCTCCGGTTTTTACAGTTGAGGATATTAAGAAGCGGCTGCCTCACAGATTTCCCTTTTTGATGGTTGATAAAATAATCGCTCTCGATGAATCCTCAATTGTGGGAATCAAGAATGTCACATTTAATGAATCTTTTTTTCAGGGGCACTTTCCTGATGAACCTGTTATGCCTGGAGTTCTTCTCGTTGAGGCACTCGCTCAGACCGGAGGACTTCTTGTGCTGAATTCCCTCGAAGATCCGGGAAAATATTCAACTTATTTTCTTAAAATCGACAAGCTCAAGTTTAAACAAAAAGTAGTCCCGGGGGATACTGTGATACTTAAAATGGAATTGGCTGATATTATGCGAAGAGGAATAGTGACAATGTTTGGTCAGGCATTTGTTGGGAACAAACTTGTTTTAGAAGGAGAAATGACTGCTCAAATAGTAAAAAACAAATAATAGTTGTAATGATCTCAAATTTAGCATTTATCCGTCCTGAAGCAAAGATCGGCAAAGATGTTATTATTGAACCTTTTGCTTATATCGCAGCCAATGTGATTATTGGCGATGGAACATGGATTGGCCCCAACGCAACTATCATGGATGGCGCAAGAATAGGAAAAAAATGCAAAATATTCCCTTCTGCAGTTGTTTCAGGGATCCCACAGGATCTTAAATTCAGAGGGGAAGATTCGACCGTTGAAATTGGAGATAATACCACTGTAAGAGAATGCGCCACTGTTAACCGGGGAACTGCTGCAGTTGGAAGGACAATTATTGGTAACAATTGTCTTTTAATGGCCTATTCGCATATCGGTCACGACTGTATTATAGGAAACAATGTTATTATCGGGAATTCCTGCGCACTGGCCGGTGAAGTGGGAGTTGACGAATGGGCTATTCTAAGTGCTGGCACAATGGTTCACCAGTTCGCGCATATCGGTGCTCATGTAATGGTTGGCGGAGGCGCGAAGGTGCGTATCGATGTTCCGCCTTTTATCAAAGCTGACCGAGACCCCCTCTCTTTCCTCGGATTGAATTCAGTTGGTCTGACAAGGCGAGGGTTTGAAAAGGAGCGGATTGACGAGATTCATGAAATATACAGAGCGATTTATCAGAAAGGAATGAACTTTTCACAGGCACTGGAATTTGTGGAAAAAGAGTTCAAATCATCACCTGATAGAGATTATATCCTGGAATTTATCAAAAAATCAGAACGGGGAATTATCAGGGCAAGGTAAAGCTATAGTTATTTTTATTCTTTCCATCCCTGTGCCGAGATCTCAACTTCCGAACCATCATCCCCTGCAATGTAATAACCGGATCCGAAAGTAGTCATATGCCCGATTACTTTCACAGACTCAACCATTTTGATCTTCTCTGCCATCTCCAGCGGAATAGTAAAAAGCAATTCATAGTCTTCACCTCCGTTAAGGGCGGGGACCATAGGATCGATATTAAATTCTTCTGCAAGCTTTGAGGTTTCGTAATCTATTGGCACTTTGCTGTAGAAGATCCTGCAGCCTGTGCCCGACAACCTGCAGATATGAAGCAGGTCGGAAGCCAAACCGTCTGTAACATCAATCATCGAAGTAGGCCTGATTTCTTCATTTTTGAGTCCGGTCAATGCTGAAACCGGAATTTCGGGCTTCAGCTGCCTTCCAATAACATATTCGTAACCTGCAAGATCGGGTTGAGTAACCTTCTCTTTGACAAAAAGCTTTCTTTCTCTTTCAAGAAGCTGGAGACCCATGAATGATGCACCGAAATCGCCCGTTACGCAGATAAGATCATTTGCCCTGGCACCGTCTCTTTTAATAATATTACTTTTCTCAACTCTACCAACAGCCGTGACTCCGATAGTCATCCCGGTAAGCGAACTGGTGATGTCTCCACCTGCCAGATCGACCTGGTAATTTTTACATGCCAGTGATATTCCTTCATAGAGATCTTCAACCTGTTCTACATTGAATTTTGAGCTGATACCAAGAGCAATCATTACTTGTCCGGGAGTTCCATTCATAGCATAAATATCAGATATCGCCCTGATAACAGCTTTGTATCCAAGATGTTTTAGAGGAGTATAAATCAGGTTGAAGTGTATCCCCTCCAGAAGAAGGTCGGTTGAAACCAGGGTCAAATTCTTTCCCGAATCAATAACAGCAGCATCATCCCCGATGCCGGTAATGGTTGTTTTATTTCTGATTATGACATTACTTGTGAGATGTCTTATCAGACCAAATTTCCCAAATTCATTTATTGATTTCTTGTTTTTAGATTTGCCCATATTTTCTTGTTTTCCCTTTGTGTTTCATTGTCTTTTATCTTACAGCTTCTCATTTTCTGACAATGTCTCTGCCAAATGGCGATAAGGCAATTGCAGTAAGTTTAAAATGCTGTAACCCAAAGGGAATGCCAATAATTGTTATGCAGAGAAGGAAACCAAATATGGCATGAGTGATTGCTATCCACAAGCCACCGGAAATAAGCCATATTACATTCATTATAATATACAGACAACCGGAAGCTCTTGAGTGCACAACAGTATCACGCCCAAAAGGCCATATCGAAAGTGAAGCCATTTTAAGTGTCTGGATACCAAACGGAATGCCAACGATGGTTATCATTAGTATAAGACTTCCGATCAAGTACTCTATCGCTATGATAAAACCACCAAAGATCAGCCAGATAAGATTTCCCAAAAAATTCATAGGCAGTTAATTACTGATTTAGTCAAGAATTACAGTTTTGTCTTTTGGATATTTAACAGAATAAGTCAACACTATCTGCTTGGTTTCCTGTGGTTTTATCTCAAGATCCCATTTTATTTCCCCAGTCTGATGGTCAATTTTGCCACCCGACAATTCAATTGGATCAACATTAATACTGCTGTTCGATGAAACCGGAATCTGATCGTTCAGAGTGATTTTAACAGGATTTGACTTATTATTTCTTATTGTAAGAAGAAATGAATAAGTATCCGTTCTGTTTGTTCCAATTACCTTCCTGCTGGTAAAATCTTTTCGTTTTTCCCTCTTTACCAGAATACTGTTATCTGTTCCCAGGGAGATTGTAAGTGTATCCTTTAACTGGTTAACGTTGAGTGTTGATTTTCCCACGAAGGAATTTTCGAAATAAAGGGTAGCCTCACCAGTCTGAAGACTTAATTTTGCCCAGTCAGAAATATTAGCAGTAAGATATGCAAGCGGAGATACCTTGGGGAGTGTAACATATTTATAATCAGCAGGTGCTGTAATCCGCTGGATTTCTACAGTCTGAACTTTTCCATCCGATGGAACTGAGTAGGGAACCGCAATATCGAATGTTATCGTTGTTTCTCCGACTTGTTTCTGAACAGATACCGGAGCTGCTTCCATCGCTTTTTCCTCCATCTTATTTTCACTGACAACCTTTTCCATCATCACAGGTGCTTCGCTTCGTTTCGCTGCTGACGCAATTCCTCTGATCATAACCGGCGCAGGATTGTAAAAATCAACATACCAGGGCTTCAGTACCGGAACATCGCCTGCCACCCATGGCGTGGCATTTGAGAAACTCATTTTTACATCTTTCCATTCAACACCTGAATTCTGATAAACATTTGCCTTATAAAATATTGCAACCGGGTTTTTTATATCATCAACCCTGATATCATAAGAAGGATACCATCCTGCATTTGCTACCACATAACTGAAAGTAAGTTTTCCGGAAACCTGCTTTTCGGATGAAACAGACACCAGAATTTCACCGGAGGGAAGTTGTTGTTTCCCAAGTTTGTCTGATACCTGTTGCTGAAGAGCTGTAATCTGTTTATTATAATCTTTTATGAGTCTTTGTTTTTTTAATGTTGTCATAGTGATCTGGTCCATATTATTGGTATACAGATCCATGAAATTTTTAAATTGTTCCAGAGAGAATGTTGTCGTCTTGACGAGGATGGCATCGTTAGCTGTCAGAAAAGCCTCCTTCTGCTTTAATACATCTATAGTGGCGTTTTCATCTGCAACTTTAAGCTGGAGTGTCTCAATCTGACTCCTGATGCTTTTAACCTCCGGGGAATCTTCAAGATTCTGCAGGTAATTATTCTGATGATTTACTGAAAGTATTGTAAATTCTCCATAGCCTTTAACCTGGATGCTCTGAGCATCGATATAAGGTGAAAGGCCTGAAAGCTTGAGAACACTTTTTCCCGGTAATAATGAAAATGATGTTTCGTGATCAATCTGGGCCCTGTCGGGGAAAACGGTAACATGCTTTATTTCAGCTTTAATCTCTTTCTCGGTCTGTGCCGAAATATTAAAAACAACTGAAATAATGAATATTGATGTAAAGAATATCTTTTTCATGGCGTCTATCTGAATTTAGCAGCTTAAAGGTAAAAATATTATTTAAGCTAAACTAAAACCATTTATCGCAAAGCTCACAAAGGCATTATTTGCTCCCCTAAAAGGGGGGTAATTCCTGTCACTCTGGCATAAATAACCATAAAACAAAAGAATTAATGCCCATTTAGGGGAACGGTCGCGAAGCGACCAGGGGGCGCACCTCTAAGCCGTTTTGCCTTTATGGTTTTCAACCTTAATATATGTTAAATATCTCTCTTTCCTTCGGCAGATAGGTTAAAAAGAATAACTTTGACAAAACTAAAACTCAAAATGAAGGGACTAAGAATTGGGAACCTTGCTATAGCAGTACCAATAATACAGGGTGGAATGGGAGTAGGGATTTCTCTTTCAGGGCTCGCTTCCGCGGTTGCAAATGAAGGTGGAGTCGGGATTATATCGAGCGCCGGACTCGGACTTTTATACAAAGAATTTTCATCTGATTTTCTTGAAGCAAGTATATATGGACTTAAAGAAGAGATACGCAAAGCACGTGAAAAGACATTAGGTGTAATTGGTATAAATGTTATGGTCGCAATGACCAATTTCGCTGACATGATTAAAACAGCCATTTCTGAAAAGGTTGATTTAATTACTGCAGGAGCAGGGCTCCCGCTCGACCTGCCATCTTTTTTAAAGAAAGATAGTAATACAAAATTGGTTCCGATTGTCTCGTCAGCAAGGGCGACCAAAATAATATGTGAAAAGTGGAAAGCTAATTACGACTACCTTCCGGATGCAGTTATTGTTGAAGGGCCAATGGCAGGTGGACATCTGGGCTTTAAGGAGGAACAGATTTTCGATAATGATTATTCTCTTGAGAAGCTTGTTCCTGAAATCGTAAATGAATTGAAAATTTTTGAGGATAAATATGACACTAAAATTCCTCTTATAGCTGCAGGAGGAATTTATACCGGCGAAGATATTCATAAGATTCTTAACCTTGGGGCCTCAGGAGTTCAGATGGGCACCCGTTTTGTTACCACCAACGAATGTGATGCTTCACCTGCTTTTAAACAGGCCTATATCGACGCTGAGAGTTCAGATATTGAGATCATTAAGAGTCCGGTTGGTATGCCGGGCAGGGCGATCATTAGCAACTTTTTAACTAAAGTCCGGGAAGGTAAGAAACAGCCAAAAAAATGTCCTTTCAAATGCATCAAAACATGTGATATATCAAAAAGTCCCTACTGNNGCATTCTGCGGTGCAAATGCTTTCAGGGCAACTAAAATAACTTCAGTAAAAGAGATCTTTCAATCCTTATTAAAGGAATATAAGGAGAGTAAATAGACTCTAAATCTTATAATGACTTACGATACACGACGCACGGGAGAAATTTCTTCCCCGTTCGATTTGCCTGTTAGTCTCTTAGTCCCTTCGTCGCTTCCTTCCTAAATTCCTTGGTACGAAAAACAGATTTTAACCTGGTATTTCTTCTATAAATCCTATTTTTTTATATTTTTGTATCTTTATTTAGATTAAATACAATTAACGATATACTAATTGTATTTTAAATTGTTTATATGTTACAGATTTAAGGTTACAGGCAAAAAAAGTGAAGATGGAGAAAGATCAGGATAAAATATTAAATGATGTAACTACAGGAGAATACAAATATGGATTCTATTCCGATATTGAAATGGACAGGATCCCTAAAGGCTTGAGTGAGGAGGTAGTCAGACTTATCTCCGGGAAGAAAAATGAACCGGAGTGGTTACTCGATTTTCGTCTGAAATCATATCGCCACTGGCTGACAATGAAAATGCCAACCTGGCCGAATCTTAAAATACCTCCGATTAATTATCAGGAAATTATTTTCTACGCTGCTCCCAAAGAGAGAAAAAATCTTAAAAGTGTCGATGATATTGATCCCGAGCTGAAGAAAACATTTGATAAGCTGGGCATACCTCTTGAAGAGCAAAAGCATCTTTCAGGAGTCGCAGTGGATGCTGTTATTGACAGTGTCTCAATCAAGACAACTTTCAAGGAAACACTTGCTGAAATGGGAATAATCTTCTGCTCATTCAGCGACGCCGTTAAAGAGTATCCCGATCTCGTAAAAAGATATATGGGTTCAGTAGTTCCGTATACAGATAATTTTTTTGCGACACTTAACTCAGCAGTCTTCAGCGATGGTTCCTTCTGCTATATTCCGAAAGGTGTAAGATGCCCGATGGAGCTTTCAACTTATTTCAGGATCAATTCAGCAAATACAGGCCAGTTTGAACGAACCCTTCTTATAGCAGATGAAGAAAGCTATGTCAGCTATCTTGAGGGATGTACTGCTCCTTCGAGAGATGAAAATCAGCTACATGCAGCAATAGTTGAAATCGTAGCTGAGAAAAATGCAGAAGTGAAATACTCCACGGTTCAGAATTGGTATCCTGGCGACAGGGAAGGAAAAGGCGGAGTTTTCAATTTTGTTACTAAAAGAGGAATGTGCAAAGGAGAGAACTCAAAGATATCCTGGACACAAATAGAAACCGGATCTGCAATAACATGGAAATATCCGTCTTGTATTTTAAGAGGCGATAATTCCACTGGTGAATTTTATTCGGTTGCCGTTACAAACAATTACCAGCAGGCTGACACGGGAACTAAAATGACCCACATCGGAAAGAATACTAAAAGCACAATCGTCTCAAAAGGGATCACTGCTGGTCATGGACAGAACAGCTACAGAGGTCTTGTAAAGGTTTTAAAAAATGCAACCAATGCAAGGAATTATTCACAGTGTGATTCACTGTTGCTTGGTGATAAATGCGGAGCACATACCTTCCCTTACCTGGAGGTAGATAACCAGACCGCTATTGTCGAGCACGAAGCAACAACTTCAAAAATCGGGGAAGATCAGATTTTTTACTGCAATCAGAGGGGAATTTCAACTGAAGATGCAATAGGACTCATTGTTAACGGTTATGCACGAGAAGTAATTAATAAACTGCCAATGGAATTTGCTGTTGAGGCTCAGAAACTTCTCCAGATAAGCCTTGAAGGCAGCGTAGGATAAAGAACAAATGTATTACAATATTATAGTATCATGTTGATTATTAATAATTTAAAAGCCTCAATAGAAGGTAAAAGTATTTTAAAGGGAATAAGCCTTGAGGTTAAACCGGGCGAGATACATGCAATAATGGGTCCAAACGGATCAGGGAAAAGCACCCTTGCAGCAGTTCTTGCCGGAAGAGAATTTGTGGAGGTTACAGAAGGAACGGTTACATATTTAGGAAAGAATCTTCTCGAAATGTCAGCTGAAGACAGGGCGAAAGAAGGAATATTCCTGGGATTTCAGTATCCTATTGAGATTCCTGGTGTGAGCATGGTAAACTTCATGAAAACAGCTGTTAATGAACATCGTAAACATAAAGGTCTTGATCCGCTGTCGGCTTCTGATTTTCTTAAAATGATGCGCGATAAGAAGGAACTTGTAGAGATCGATTCAAAACTTGCCAACAGATCTGTAAATGAAGGATTCTCAGGTGGAGAAAAGAAAAAGAATGAGATTTTCCAGATGGCAATGCTCGAGCCAAAGCTTGCTATTCTTGATGAAACTGATTCGGGTCTCGACATTGATGCCTTGCGTATTGTGGCTAATGGAGTAAATAAGCTTAAGCGTCCCGATAATTCATTCATCGTTATAACTCATTACCAAAGGCTTCTTGATTATGTTATACCTGACGTGGTTCATGTCCTTTACGATGGAAAGATTGTAAAAACTGCCGGAAAAGAACTCGCGCTTGAACTGGAGGAAAAGGGATACGACTGGATCAAAAAAGAGATTGAAAATAATTTGGTAGCATGAACGGAAAAACTGAAATAACAGAAAAATATCTCGATCTTTATAAAGAGAATATTAATAAGATATCAGGTATATCCTCTCCTTACTTTAATTCTTTCAGGGAATCTGCTTTTGAGAAATTCAGCGAACTGGGAATCCCTGCAAAGAAAAACGAAGCCTATAAATATACTAACCTCAACACGTTTTTTGATCATGACTACGAGAACTATTTTATGCCTGTTCCGGCTGATTTTATCAAAGCCGAGCCGTTTCGGTGTGAAGTAACAGATCTTGATGCCTATGGGATTGTCTTGCTTAATGGATTTTATCCCACTTTAAATGAGAAACTTCGTCAGCTCCCAAATGGTATATGGATTGGCAGCCTAAATGAAGCCGCAATACAATTTGCTGACAAATTTGAAAAGCATTTTGGCAAATATGCAAAGAGTGAAACAGACGGACTCGTACATCTTAATACGGCAATGGCTTCAGGCGGACTTTTTATATATGTCCCTGAAGGTGTAGCTATGAACAGACCTGTGCAGGTAGTAAACCTGATTCAATCAGATGAAGATACTTTCACTCAGCACAGGAATCTTATAATTGCAGAGAAAAATTCAAACTTCTCCATAATAATCTGTGACCATACACTTTCGCCACAGAAGTTTCTGACAAATGCCGTCACTGAGGTGTTTGTGGGTGAAAATGCTCATTTCGATATTATAAGAGTACAGAATGAACATAATAATGCGTGCAAAATAACCAATACATTTATCCATCAGGAGAAAAACAGCGTTACCTCTTCAAATAATATAACCCTTCACGGTGGCCTTATTCGCAACAATACATACCATTACCTTGGAGGTGAGGGTGCAGAGAGTTATTCGTACGGTTTATTCCTGGCCGATAAATGGCAGCATATCGATAATTTTGTAAATGTAGATCATGCTTTTCCTCACTGCACAAGTAATCAGTTGTTTAAAGGGGTTCTTGATGATATGTCAACAGGCGCTTTTAACGGTCGTATTCTTGTCCGTCCTGATGCCCAGGGTACATTCGCTTACCAGAAGAATAACAATATTCTTCTTACCGATGATGCAAAGATGGATTCCAAACCACAGCTCGAGATTTATGCAGATGATGTAAAATGCAGTCATGGTGCTACGATTGGCCAACTCGATGATGATGCTCTGTTTTATCTTCAGTCACGGGGAATAAACAAGCGCGAGGCAAGGCTAATGCTTATGTTTGGATTCGCTCATGAAGTAATTCAGAATATTAAGATTGAGGTGCTTCGCGAAAGAATGGATAGTCTTGTTATGCAAAGGTTGAAAGGAGAACTTTCGCGGTGTGCCAGCTGTATGGTAAAGTGCGGATAACCTGAAAATTCGATGAAAGACATAGCTGAAATAAGAGCCGATTTTCCAATTCTGAGCAGGAAAGTTTATGGCAAGCCACTTGTATATTTCGATAATGGTGCGACTACTCAAAAACCGCAATGTGTAATTGATGCAGTAGACGAAGTATATGAGTCGTTTAATGGCAATATTCACAGGGGAGTTCATTTTTTAAGCGATATGTCATCTGAAGCATACGAAAAAGCCAGGGAAAAGGTCAGGGCATTCATAAACGCGGACAAAAGAGAAGAAATCGTATTTACTTCAGGTACAACCGGTTCGATCAACGGAATTGCTTTCTCCTTCGGTGAGCGATATATTAAACCCGGTGATGAAATAATCCTCAGCAACCTTGAACATCATGCTAACATTGTGCCCTGGCAGATGATGTGCGAGAGGAAAGGAGCTGTTTTACGCGTTATCCCCATAAATGATAAGGGAGAAATTATTCTGGAGGAATATTATAAACTGTTATCTTCAAAGACCAGATTAGTATCAGTCACTCAGGCGTCAAATGCCCTGGGAACAGTTCTTCCCGTAAAAGAGATAATCACTGCAGCGCATTCTGCGAATATCCCGGTTCTTATTGATGGAGCCCAGGGAATTCAGCATGGAACTGTCGATATAAAAACAATGGATTGTGATTTTTCNNATATATGGTCCTAATGGAATCGGTGTACTTTATGGCAAAGAGAAATGGCTTTCCGTATTACCTCCGTTTCAGGGAGGTGGCGATATGGTAGATAAGGTTACTTTTGAAAAAACTACTTACAACGAACTGCCTTTTAAATTTGAAGCAGGTACAATGAATTATCCTGCCGCAATTGGTCTGGCCACTGCGCTGGATTATGTCTCAGATGTAGGAAGGGAGAACATCGCATCAAGGGAGAGAGAACTGCTTTCTTATGCGACGGATAGGCTATCAGCGTTAAATCGGCTTAAAATTTACGGCACATCTGACAGGAAAATTTCGACAATTTCGTTTAAAATTAAAGATATACATCAGTATGACACCGGCATGATTCTTGACAAGATGGGGATAGCCGTCAGAACCGGAAATCATTGTGCCCAGCCGGTAATGGACCGTTATGGTATTGATGGTACCGTGCGGGCTTCACTCTGTTTTTATAATACAAAAGAAGAGATTGACTCCCTTGCTGACGGGATCGAAAAAGTGAAAAGCATGTTTGCCTGAAGAAATATTATGACAATAAACGATGTACAAAATAATATTATTGAGGAGTTTTCTCTGTTCGACGACTGGATGGACAAGTACAACCTTCTGATTGACCTGGGGAAAGAATTGCCTGTTATTGATCCGAAGTTCAAAATAAAAGATTTTCTAATTGAGGGATGCCAGTCGAAGGTCTGGCTCCATCCCGTTTATGATGGGAAACTGATAACTTTCTCTGCCGACAGTGATGCAATAATTACCAGAGGTATTGTGGCTCTTCTGATAAAAGTATTGTCGAACCGGACACCGGATGAGATTATATCTTCCGATCTTTACTTTATTGATAAGATAGGTCTAAGGCAAAATCTCTCTCCGACACGTTCCAACGGATTGCTTTCAATGGTACGTCAGATGAAGCTGTACGCGATGGCCTTTAATGCAAAAAAAAAATAAGGTAATAAAATGGATCCGACTGAACAATTGGAAATTGAAACAAGGATTGGAGAAGTACTGAAGAGCATATATGATCCGGAAATTCCGGTTAATATTTATGATCTGGGCCTTATCTATGAGATCAATATTGATGATGAGCATGTTGCGCATATCACCATGACATTGACTGCACCTAATTGCCCAATGGTTGAGGAGCTTCTTGAAGAGGTAAAGTATAAGGTGGGAGGTACAAAAGGTGTGAAAGAGTGTGATCTTAAACTTACTTTCAATCCGCCGTGGGATAAAAGTATGCTAAGCGAGGAGGCAAAGCTTGAACTTGGATTTCTTTAGAATCATCATTATATGACCACTTCATCATTAAAAACACTTTCTATGCTTATAAAGCAAAAAGCTTTTAATCTTGGCTTTGATCTATGTGGTATTGCTCCTTCAAGACCTATTAAGGAACGTGAAAATATTCTAAGAGAATGGTGTGCCCGCGGAATGAACAGTGAAATGGACTATCTCGGGAAAAACATTGAAAAAAGAATTAATCCGGAATTCCTTGTTCCGGGGGCAAAATCGGTTATTGTTACGGGGCTGAACTATTATACAGATAATAAACAGGAAGAACAGGATGTGCCAATCATTTCCAGATATGCCTATGGTATTAATTATCACGACGTTATTGAGCATAAGCTTGACTTAATACTAAAATTTATAAGGGGTTTGGAACATGAAACAGAAGGTCGTGCATTTGTTGATTCTGAACCCTTGCTGGAAAAAGCATGGGCGGTGGAAGCAGGTCTGGGGTGGCAGGGACGTCATTCAATAGTNNTATGCCCGACAGGCGCAATAAATGAAGATGGTACTATTGATACAAGAAAATGCATTGCCAACCTTACAATTGAAAACCGCAGGCCAATTCCTGAAGATATAATTCCTAAAATTGGAAGAAGGGTATATGGCTGCGACAAATGCCAGGAGGTCTGTCCATGGAATAAAAATGCAAAACCTAATAAAACCCCGGAATTTGAGCTTCCTGAAGAATTGAAGCTGATGACAAGGGAAGAATGGTTTAATATTACCATAGAGCGGTTTAACAGACTTTTTAAAAACTCTCCGATTGAAAGAAGAAAATATGAACCATTTATGAGAAATGTAACAATTGTTACAAAGTCTGGTTCCTGATTCCTTTTTAAAGATCAGCAATTATCGTTACAATAATCTCTCTCCGTTCCCGCGGTCCGTCAAATTCACAGAAAAATATGTTCTGCCAGGTAGATAATCCGGGATTATAGTCTATTATTGGAATAGTTTCTGAAGCTCCGACAAGGCCCGATTTTAAATGAGCATCCCCATTATTATCCTGGTGGTCATGCTCCCATATTCCCGCAGGGATCATCTTTTTTAGCAATGTAATAACATCATTCTGGACAGACTGATCCCAATTCTCCTGAATCATTATTGCAGCTGTTGAACCCCTGGCATATACCGAAGCGATACCAGTTTTAACCTTGCTTTGTTTTATTATAGAAACTACCTCAGAGGTAATATCATATAATCCATTCTGCCGGTCAGTCTTGAGAGTAATTGTCTTTTGCATCGTTACTAAATTATTATGGCAAAATTATAATATTAGCACGTTAATAAATTAAGAATTCTTACATTTCTTTAACCTCTACGAGGTATTATAGAATTAAAGGATACCATTTCTGCTACAATACTTTATCGCCTACAGCGAAATCTAAATCATAGATTTGCTTACTTCTCTAAGGTCCCTGTGGATTCCCCGTAGGGGATTGGGTATTGTAGAATAATAATATGAAAATCAAACTTTATTCCCCTTAGGGGATAAACATACCTATAATGTAAAAAATGCGAAAATTGGCATATGTTTTTTACCTTGCTGTTAAAATGACGTCTTAATAATACAATTCAAGTAGTATTTTGATAGATATACAACTTATAGAAGAATGCAGGGGTGGAAATTTTAACAATTTCAGAAAACTTGTTGAATTGACATCCCCATTTGCTTACTCCGTAGCTTTCAGGATGCTCGGTAATGAAGATCAGGCTAAAGATGTCGTCCAGGAAACAATGGTAACCATATGGCAAAAACTTAAAAAGATCAAATCAGCAGAGGCTTATAAGACCTGGTTATACAGAATTGTTGTTAACAAAAGCTATGACTTTATGAGAAAGAGAAAAAGAAATCCGGAATTTGTTGCAGATGAACAGACATGGAGACTTATTTCAAACAGGATATCAGAAGAACCCTCTGCAGCTCTTGAGAATGGTGAGACCTCAAAAATCATTGGGATCCTGACAGAAAGACTAAGTTCAAAACAAAAAGCGGTTTTTGTTTTATCAGATCTCGAAGGATTGTCAAATGATGAAGTATCTGAAATTACCGGCATAAGTAAATCAGCTGTTAAAGCTAACCTTTATCATGCCAGGAAAAGTATTTCTGAAAAGGTTGAAAAATATTTGTAGCTATGACACGGGAAAGCGAAAAGTACAATAAAGTTCTGGATCTCCTCAGGAAATCCAAACCTGCCTTAGATTCAACGGATGACATTGAAAGAAAGGTGATTAAAAGGATATCAAAAGTTGGCCATTCCGGATTAAACCTTTCTGACATAATTGATTTTCTGTTCGGTTGGGTATATATAGGATGGGTAAGAAGAAGCCTTATTGGCGCTTCAATTGTATTGGTTTTAGTTTTTGCATATCAGCAGACCATCATTCTGAAACGGATCGATTTTCTAAGCAGGCAGACAATCGTCATTGACAGAGAAAATGGGCCAGCACTTTCCGATGAAGTTGAAAAAATGCTGACGATGTACAAAAACTCATGGAAAAGATTCCCTTCAAAAAACATAACTATTTCAGAAAAGCAGATGAAGGAGCTTCTTGAGGCTGTAAACGAGTTGCAATTAAAGTATAAGGATCTTGAAAACCTGATTGAAGGAGATCCTGAATTAAAAAAGATGATTGAAAAGAAGATGATCGAAAATAGTCGCACCAAAATTAATCTTTGAAACCATGAAAAGAAAATCAATTAAACTGGTTGTGTTAATGATTCTTATGTTGATTGTATCATGTAATGAACCTGAAACGGTTGTAACAAATTATGTTCACCCGGATGGATCTGTCACGCGAAAGATTGAGATGAAAAGTATTGAAGGCGATGTTAATAAAAGATTTAAAATTTCTGATATTCAGGTTCCATTTGACAGTAGCTGGTCTATCAGAGATTCGTGCGAGGTAGACAAAAAAGGCGATACCACCTGGATTAGAAGAGCTGAGAAACTATTTAAAAATATTGATGAGTTAAACTTAACTTATAAATCTGATTCAGGCTCTAATAAAAATTTTTCGAGACGAGCCGGATTTAATAAAAAATTTAAATGGTTTAATACCGAATTCAAGTTTTCCGAAAGAATCGATAAGAAGTTGTCATTTGGCTACCCGGTAAAAGATTTCCTTAATAATGAGGAACTCCTCTACTTTTATTCTCCGGAAAAACTGAAAAGCGATAAAGAAAATGGCCCTGATAGTCTTAAATTCAGGGCTCTTACCGACTCGGTCAAACACAAAACCGATAAATGGACAACAAAAAACATGGTTTCCGAGTGGATAGGTGATTTTTCTAAACTAACGGCAGGGAAAGCAGATAAAGATATATCCTTTCGATCTTTAAAATCACGCGAAGATGAATTCATTTCACTCATTGAAAAAGATGATAAGCATCTAGACAGCTTATGGAAAAATGGGATTCTGCTTAAGGAGTTCCTTGGTGAAGAAAATGCACTGAAATACAAAACTGAAGCAGATTCAGCACTTTCGGTAGTTACCAATAATATTTGGGCTAATTTTAATGACTATTCCGTGAGGATAGTTATGCCCGGGAAACTGATCGGTACCAATGGGTTCATCGACAGCAGCCATGTATTACTCTGGCCTGTTAAGTCTGACTTTTTCATGACTGAGCGGTACGAAATGTGGGCTGAATCGAAGATCCCTAACACATGGGCATGGATTGTTTCAGGATTATTTCTTGTATTTGTACTTTCAGGAGTTATTATGAAGGTAATAAAAAAAGACTGAGTATCTCAGTCTTTTTTAACCCTTTAAAAACCTAACTAACTAACTAACTAACTTCACTAATATTTTTAAATATTTAATTATCTGCCGTAATCCTTTAACATCAGCATTAATTTCTGACGTGTAAAAAAGATTCTGCTTTTTACTGTACCTATTTTTAATCCGAGTTCATATGCAATCTCTTTATACTTATAACCTTCTATATGCATCCTGAATGGAATTCTGAATTCATCGCTTAAAGAATCAATCGCATATTCGATTTCACCCTCAGCATATTTCGACTCGGGCGAAATAAATCCTTTGTCGTGCGGTTGGTTTATATAATATAGGTCCTGTGTACCGTCAATAATGGTATTCTCTTTCACATTTCTCCTGTAGTTATTAATGAAAGTATTTTTCATTATTGTAAATACCCAGGCTTTGAGATTGGTATAATCGACAAATTTATCCTTATAAGTAATAGCCTTCAGGTATGTATCCTGTACCAGATCCAGAGCGCTGTCACGATCGGAGGTGAGGCTCATTGCAAATCTTTGAAGGTTTGTCTTCATTTCTATCAGGCTACTATTAAATTCATGTTGTGTCATAACTCTTAGGTTTTTATTGTTGAAACAAATTTATACAGTAAATTAAAGATATGCAAATCTTAATATCTTAAAATCGTTATATTCTGTCATTGTTATAAATAATGTTAATTTGCATAATTATGATATTCAGTTAAATAAAGTCGATTTTCTTAATGTAGTCTAAATTATATATAAATTGAAATATTAAAATCTGTACCTGATTCAAGTGAATTTGGTTATTGTGATAAACTATTATTATACCTTGAGAACTAATCATGTACAAATTTAAACCATACTAAAAGAGGCAGGATTAAGAATGGGTTAAGGATCGATTAAGGATAAATTAATATTCTACCTTGAGCAATACGGAATATTTAATCTACTTTCGTAATTTTAGGAAAAAATATCATGGATTTTAATATTAAGCTTAATAACGGACAGGTTTTACGAGGGATGATTCAGAGCCCTGAAGAAAACCTGAAAGCAGTGATAATCTTTGTACATGGTATTGGTGAACACATTCATCGCTATGATCATTGGGCTGCACTTTTTAATAAAGAGGGTATAGGTTTTACCGGTGTTGATCTGCCGGGTCATGGTCGTTCGGACGGAAACAGGGGTGATATAAAAAGTTATGGCCTGTTTGGAGAAATGCTGGATATATTGCTTAAAAGCTGCAATCAGACTTTCCCGGGGTACCCGGTTTACATCTATGGACATAGTCTGGGCGGAGGAATAGTTCTTGATTATCTTTTACACAGAAATCCGAAGGTAAGAGGCGCAATAGTTACTTCTCCATATCTTCGTCTTGCATTTGAACCTCCAATGATCAAGCTTGTTATAGCTTCGGTGATGAAGCACCTGCTCCCTGGCCTCATCCAGCCAACTAGACTTAGTGCAGATTATCTTTCCCATGATAAGAATATAGTGGAGAAGTATAAAACCGATCCTCTTGTTCACGGGAAAATATCAGTTAGACTCTTTGATGGATCACTTGCCTCTGCAAAATATTCACTAGCTCATGCTTCAGAGCTAAAAATTCCGGTTCTTTTGCTCCATGGGAGCGATGATTTGCTTACTTCCCCGGAGGGTAGCCGGGAATTTGCAGGAAAAACGAACATGGTCGAGTTGAAAATATGGAATGGAGGTTACCATGAATTACACAATGAACCATTCAAAGATGATGTATTTAAATATATTATGGACTGGATTAAGAGGTAGTATTAACATTTCGGATTTTGGATTGTTGATTTCGGATTGAATATTAAAGTTGAATCCAAATCCGCAATCCAAAATCCGCAATCCAAAATCCCAATATGGAACTCAGGACAACATTTCCAATTGAGCCCTCTAAGAATAAAATCACCTATGCTGATCGGGTGATGTTTATTGGGTCTTGCTTCGCCTCCTCAATTGGCTCTCAGATGGAGATGGGTCACATGCCGGTTATGATTAACCCTGCCGGAGCCGTTTTCAATCCTGTATCGGTTTGTAATACCCTGGATACAATTACGAAAGAAAAGGAGTTTTTCCTCGAGGATCTTCATTTTTATGATGGTACATGGCTTAGTTTCTATCACTACACTGATTTTTCGTCTGAAGATCCTTCAATAGTACTCGAAAAGATAAACAGAAGATCGGGAGAAGCATTTGATTTTTTAAAACGCACCCGATTTCTATTTGTAACATTTGGCACAGCCAGGGTATATAAGCTAAAGAAATCAGATCTGATTGTTTCAAACTGCCATAAAATACCCTCTGAACAGTTTGAATCCAAAATGCTGACCGTGGATGACATCGTAACCTTATGGACAGAACAACTTGACAAACTGCATTTACTCTATCCACACCTGAAGGTTGTTTTTACAATAAGTCCCGTCAGACACTGGAAAAATGGGGCTCACGGAAATCAGGTCAGTAAATCGATTCTCTTTGTGGCAATAGATGAGCTACAGAAACATAAAACTGCACCACAGTACTTTCCTGCTTATGAGCTTGTTATGGATGATCTGCGAGATTATAGGTTCTATAATGACGATATGCTCCATCCTTCAAGTTCGGCAATAAATTATATATGGGAAGCATTTACAGGTTGTTATCTTGATAAATATACAATTAATACCTGGAAAGAGGTTATTAAAATAGCCAAAGCCTTTAATCATCGGTTTAATGCTGAATCGATTATTAAAAGAGAGTATTTTGCAGAACGTATCCTAAAACAGATATCTGATATAAAAGATAAAGTTCCAAATATCGACCTTTCCAGGGAGGAAGATCATTTTCTCAAAATGAGAAAAATGTAACGGATTAAATATGAGGCTGTTGGTATAAAATTCTTTGTTTCTTTCCCGAAATGAACAATCTAGAGAAGAGACTCGATTGCCTTAATAAAACTAACCGGATCTCTGGTTATTAACAACTTATCGTAAGATTTTTTAGTTGCAAACTCTTCCGGAGAATCTGTAAGAATAATCTTTTTAATCATAAGTGATTTTCCTATACTGTTGAAATACCCTATTTTCTTTTCAGCAAAATCAAAAGCGCTTGAATTTACAACAAGAAAATCAAACGGTTTTATTTTATGAATCTCTATTACTTCAGATGCTGGAAGTATCCCCCCGGTGAAAATTACATCAAACCCTCGTTTCTTCAGGGCATATTTATAAAAGAGGAAGTTATTATCTGTAAGATTATCAGATGTATTAATCATTGCAACTGCAGGTCTTGATTTCCCGGTAACAGGTTTCAACAAGTTATCTTCAATTATAATGATCTGTTTGATTGTATTTCTGACGAATTGTTCCTGGGCTCTTGAGAGACTTCCGGTCTGCCACAGTATTCTGGCTTTTTCGAGGAGAGGATACAGATAATGTGAATAAGCTTTTTCGATGCCCTGGTGTTTAATGAAAGGAGAGAGCGCCTCTTTAAATAGTGTTTCATTAAATCTTATGGCCGACATAAGAATTTTCCCAGGCTGAAAATTCTGATCCAGATCATCATGTTTGCTGCTCACTGTCATTACCTGCTGGGTAAGTTCATCCTCATCAAGTCTGGCAATTTTGGATATTTTCAGTCCATTCCTGTTAAGGTAGGCAACATTAAGGATCTTTTTAAGTTCAGTTTCGCTGTAAGTTCTTATGTTTGAATCAGTCCTGTCGGGTTCAAGTATCTTGTACCTTTTCTCCCAGATCCTTATTGTATGCGCTTTAATACCCGAGAAATTTTCGAGATCCTTTATTGAAAATGCATTTCCACCGTCTTCCATAGATATACTTATTAAGAAATCTGACAATTCATTAATCCCCTAACGAATAAAACAATCATTTAAGCAGATTGTTTATTCAATTTTAAATAAGAAACTCGGATAATCGTTAAATATTGCGGAATAATTCCCCGAAAATTCCCAACTAAAGACGAAAGTAGTAAATTTTGTTTTTATTCAGATTGTTCCACCATTATTTTTTTTACAACCCTTATTCCATCGCTGAAAATAATGGTAACCAGGTACATTCCCCTTTTGGGATTTTCGAGAAAGATTTTTATTAATTGCTGGGGCTCATTATACTGGAGTCTGAGAACATCCTGGCCAATAATGTTGGTAATCTTTACAAATGAGACATCTCTGTCAGTTTTAATAGTAAAACTGTTATCCCTTACAGGTACGGGATATATACTGATAATTACATTATTAGCTTCTCTTGAAAAATCTTTTTGAGTAAGAGCTCTGGTAATATTAATAGAATCCTTCTGGGCATGAAGGGTTAAGGTGAAAATTAATACGAAGATAAAGAGTAGACTTTTCTTCATAGATCGGATTTTGATTATCTCTATCAAATATTGTGCTAAAGTTAATAATATTTTAAAAAAAGTGATCTAAAAGTGATTTTGCTTTTTCAAGATCATCCGGTGTATCAATACCGATACTCTCCCAGGTTGTCACTGCTGTTCTGATCCGGTACCCATTTTCTATCCATCTGTTTTGTTCAAGTGATTCGGAAATTTCAAGAGGGCTGCGCGATAATAAAGTTATCTTTTTCAGTGTTTCGCTCCTGTAGGCGTAAAGTCCGAGATGTTTATAAAAAACATGATTCCTTGACCAATCACTCTTTTCAGAGTCCCTTATATATGGTATTGCAGCCCGGCTGAAATAAATTGCATCTCCTTTTGAATCTAAAATGACCTTTGGCTGATTAGGGTTGAAAACATCTTCTCCTGGTTCAACTTTTCTGACAAGTGTTGCCAGTTCAACAGTTTCGTCGACAAAGCATTTCATCAGGAGAGTGATCTGCTCGGGTTTAATAAATGGCTCATCGCCCTGGATATTGATCACAACATCAATTTTTCTGGCTGTTTCACGATTGATCTTCGTTACTGCTTCTGCGCACCGATCCGTCCCGCTCAGGTGATTGGGAGATGTCATTATCGCTTTTCCCCCGAAATCTAAAACTGCTTCGAAAATCCTTTTATCCTCTGTGGCGACCCAAACCATATCAAGTGCCTTACGGGCCTGGTCGTAAACTCTTTGTATCATTAGTTTGTTCCCGATAAGCACCAGTGGCTTGCCCGGAAACCGTGAAGATGCATATCGGGCAGGGATAATTCCGGCAAATTGAGGAAGCGGATCTTTTTTCATGTTGCGAATTTACGAAAAATGCATTTCCCAATGTTTTAAAAAAACCTTAAATTCGCACCATTGTAAAACCAAAAATGAAAGATCTGCAAAATATTAAACAAAGGTTTGGAATAATAGGCAATTATGAAGGACTAAACAGAGCAATCGACATTGCTGTTCAGGTGGCCCCGACCGATCTTTCAGTACTTATAACCGGGGAGAGCGGAACCGGGAAAGAGATTTTTCCGCAAGTAATTCATAGTTATAGTACCAGGAAACATGGACAGTACATTGCCGTGAACTGCGGAGCAATACCCGAAGGTACTATTGATTCTGAGCTCTTCGGTCATGAAAAGGGCTCCTTTACGGGGGCTTCTGATAGCAGGAAAGGTTATTTTGAAGTTGCAGACGGGGGAACAATTTTTCTGGATGAAGTTGCGGAGTTACCATTATCAACACAGGTTCGACTGCTCAGGGTGCTGGAAACAGGTGAATTTATACGCGTTGGATCATCGAAAGTTCAGAAGACAAACGTAAGAGTTATTGCTGCAAGTAATGTTGAAGTGCCAAGGGCGATTGATAATGGCAAATTCAGAGAGGATCTTTTTTACAGGCTNNTTCAGAAAGTTTGCAGTTGATTTTGCTGAAAAATATAGGATGCCTGCAATCAGACTTGATTCTGACGCGAAAAATATTCTTCTTAATTACTCATGGCCGGGGAATGTAAGGCAGCTTAAGAATATAACAGAACAGATTTCAATTATAGAGAACGAAAGGGAAATTGTTGCAATCAACCTTCGCAATTATCTTCCTGATTATGACGGGATTAAGCTCCCTGCTGTTATAAAAAAAGATGAAGACAAATCATTTTCCTCTGAAAGAGAGATATTGTATAAGATTCTTTTCGAGATGAAAAGTGATATGAATGATCTTAAGAGGCTTGTTTTTGATCTTATAAGGCGAGGAGAAATTGATGTTACCTTCCAGGAAACAAACTCAAGAACTATTAAGAATCTTTTCAGAGAGGCTAAGGAAGAGAATAAAACTCATGATGAAAGTGAGACTCCTTCCGTCGATTTCATGGCGCATAAATCCATTAACAATATACAGGATACTGAAGAGGTAATTGAAGAATCGCTTTCACTTGCCGATAAGGAGGTGGAAATGATTAAAAAGGCTCTCGAAAAATATAACGGGAAAAGAAAAATGGCAGCCGGCGAACTTGGGATATCAGAACGAACCCTTTACAGAAAGATTAAAGAATATGGAATTGAATCGTAAAAATACTGTCAGACTTACTAATTGCAGATTCTCAGTTTTTATTTTAATTTTAGTATTGGCATCTTTATGCGGATGCAAGGTAACCTATTCATTTTCAGGGGCCAGTATATCACCTTTGGCAAGAACATTCAGTATACAATATTTCCAGAACAGAGCTCCTATTGTACAACCAGGACTTGGCCAGAATTTAACAGATGCTCTTATTGATAAATGCAAGGCCCAGACAAGTCTGAAATATACTAACTCGGTTGGTGATGTAAATTTCGAAGGAGAAATAACAGATTATAACACCAAACCACTTACTGTGGGTGCTGATGCACAAGCTGCAACAAACAGGTTTACAATTTCGGTAAAAGTTAAATTCACCAATTCTATTGATCCGACTCTGAATTTCGAACAGACTTTTTCAAGGTTTGAAGACTATAACAGCAACCTTGACCTTAGTGCAGTTGAGCAAAATCTTTCGAATCTAATAATAGAGATGCTCGTAGAAGATATTTTCAATCAGGCCTTTGTTAACTGGTAAACCTCATGGACAGAAATGACTTTTTAAACATGATTGAGGATACTGTCCCTGTTAACCGGCAGATGATAAGGGAGGTTTATGAGCTGATTGATATTTTTCCTTATTTCCAGAGTGCCCATTTACTGCTTTTAAAGGGTTTGTATACTAATGCTGATGTTAAATTCGAAAACCAGCTCAAGAATTCTGCTATTCATGTTGGCGACCGGGAAGTGTTATACTGGCTCCTTAAAACAAAAAAAACATCTGATAAAGATAAGATTGATATCAAACAGGATAGTGATTTAAAGAAAGAAATAGTATCAGATACTCATCAAACTGTTATTGAAACGGCAAAGAACAGCGAGTATATGATAAATGAAATTGAAAAAAACTCCGATGAAACTAAATTCATTGAAAAACCGGATGCTCACAACCAGACTCCGGTCCATTCAATAATGATTGCTGCAGAGCCTGATAATATTGAACCTGCCGGGGTTATAATTCTTCTCGATGAAGATACTTCTACTGCTGACGATAAGGTTTTCTTTATGGATCCGGGCTTCTCATTACCGGAGCGTTCTGATCTTTTAGAACTCGATCTTGAAGAAGATAAAACGATCATATCTCCCGACAAAGAAATAAACCTGGACGAATTCGATCACAAGGAGAAAAATTCTAAAAAGCTGTTCCAGGCCGAGCTTATAGATAAATTCATTATTGCCAATCCCCGGATTGAACCGCAGAAGGATAAAACAGACGGTCAGAATGATGATATTTCCAGGCCTTTTGGTGAAGAAGCCGGCGGATTGATTACCGAAACTCTTGCAAAAATTTATTTAAACCAGGGGTATTACTCTAAGACAATAGATATTTACGAAAAATTAAGTTTGAAATTTCCGGAAAAAAGCAGTTACTTTGCATCTCAAATTGAAAAAGTAAAAGAATATATAAAAAAGTAAACAGATGGGAATTTATATTTTTGTTTCAGTATTAGTAATAATAGCATGCATTCTGCAGATATTGATTGTTCTTGTGCAGAATTCCAAGGGAGGAGGGCTGGCAGCTAATTTTACATCAGCAGGACAATCAATGGGTATCCGCAAAACTGCTGATTTCCTTGAGAAGTCAACATGGACGCTTGCTGCTGCAATACTTATCCTTTGTGTAGTTGCAACTGCTTCAATACCTCGCGGTACGGTATCAGGACGTTCAAGAATTGAAGAACAGATAAAAAACACTGTTGATCCAAATGCAATTCCAACACTTCCCACAGCTGTTCCTCCTGCATCTACAACTACCCCCCCGGGCAGTCAGAGTAAACCGGGGAAATAGTTTGTCAGAATGAAATAGATAATAAGAGTGTCAGTTTGTCACATACTGACGCTTTTTTTTTATCAACGTACACAAAATGACATTTTTTCCAATTTGGCATGGAATATGTTCAAATAGGAAGTCGGAAAATGATGTTTAACTTTAAAACTAGATAAAATGGCACAATTAAAAGGAAAAATTTTAGCAGGAAAGGTTCTTGTAAAACCTAATGAGGCTGAAGAAAAAACTGCAAGTGGAATAATAATCCCTGATTCCGCAAAAGAAAAACCACGCCAGGGTAAAGTAATACTTGTTGGCGCAGCAAAAAAAGATGAAGAGATGGAAGTAAAGAAAGGTGATGTTGTTCTTTACGGAAAATACGCAGGTCAGGAACTGACGATTGATGGTGAAGATTATCTTCTTGTTTCACAGACAGATATCCTTTTTATAGCTTAATTTCAGCAAACTTTTAAAAATCATAATGATATGGCAAAAGAGATTAAATTCAATATCGATGCGCGTGCGCTTCTTAAAGAAGGCGTTGATCAGCTGGCTGATGCAGTAAAAGTAACACTTGGACCAAAAGGTCGTTATGTGGTGCTTGAGAAAAAATATGGTGCTCCCCAGGTCACTAAGGATGGAGTAACAGTTGCAAAAGACATTGAACTTTCTGATCCCTATAAAAACATGGGTGCCCAGATGGTTAAAGAGGTAGCATCAAAAACAGGCGAAATTGCCGGTGATGGAACTACCACCGCCACAGTTCTTGCCCAGTCGATTATTAATGTCGGACTGAAGAATATTACAGCTGGTGCAAATCCCATGGATATTAAAAGAGGTATCGACAAAGCTGTTGAAAAAGTTATAGCTCATCTTAAATCACAGGCAAAAGTAATCGGCGACGACCTTGGTAAAATTGAACAGGTCGCAAGAATTGCCGCTAATGATGATCAGGAGATAGGTAAACTCATTGCTGAAGCTATGGGTAAGGTTCATAAAGAAGGTGTTATTACAGTTGAAGAATCAAAAGGAACTACGACACATGTTGAAGTTGTTGAAGGTATGCAATTCGACCGAGGATATATCTCTGCATATTTTGTTACCAATGCCGAGAAGATGGAAGCCGACCTTGAAAATCCATATATACTTATCTACGACAAGAAAGTTTCTACTATGAAGGATATGCTTCCTGTTCTTGAAGCGACAGCTCAAAGCGGACGTCCTTTGTTAATTATATCAGAAGACGTTGAAGGTGAGGCTCTTGCAACTCTGGTTGTAAACCGTTTACGTGGTTCTCTCAGGGTATGTGCGGTAAAAGCTCCCGGATTTGGCGACAGGAGGAAAGAGATGCTTGAAGATATTGCCATACTTACAGGCGGTACAGTTATTTCAGAGGAAAAAGGTCTGAAACTCGAACATACAACTCTTGACATGCTGGGTACTGCAGAAAAGGTTACAATAAATAAAGAAAATACTACCATCGTAAACGGTGCAGGCGACAAAGACATGATCAAAGCACGCGTTGCCCAGATCAGACAACAAATGACCACTACTACTTC
The DNA here is from genome assembly GCA_003141525.1 of Bacteroidales bacterium. Classification (GTDB taxonomy): domain Bacteria; phylum Bacteroidota; class Bacteroidia; order Bacteroidales; family VadinHA17; genus LD21. The sequence continues at coordinate 104 of PLML01000233.1, read as the reverse complement.
TGATTATGATAAGGAAAAATTACAGGAGCGTCTGGCTAAGCTGGCAGGTGGCGTTGCAGTTCTTTATATCGGTGCATCTTCAGAAGTTGAAATGAAAGAGAAGA
>PLML01000172.1 GCA_003141525.1 Bacteroidales bacterium | reverse complement strand
TACGGAAGAAAAAGATAAAAGGTAAAAGGTAAAATCTTTACCACGGGTAACACGGAGTTTTACGTAGTTAAAAGCAGTGCAACTCTGTATAACTCTGTGGTTAATGGTTTTGTGACCTTTGCACAAACCTTTGTGGTTAAGAAAATTATTGATATAACAAATACTTCTCTCTTATTTTTGAGAATTTCGCAAGCCCTTCTTTCCAGGTTGCTTTGATTTGTTCTGAAGTCATCCCCTTCTGAATTTGTTCCCTTAAAACCGGCCCGCCTGCGAGAACATCAAAATAAGAGTTGAAAAATTTGTCTCTGTTCGGAAAATCGTTATAAGCGCCAATCAGCCAGTCGAGATTAAGTTCAGCCTTCGGTACAAGTTTCTTTTTAACTGCATCGGTAAGATCCGTTCCAAAACATTTAATCCCAAGAAGCGGTGGATTTTTTGCCCCGGGGGCACTTTCCGGAATAAAACTGAAACCTCTGTCGGGCAGATCGGGACTTCCGAACACCTGGAACGGGAACGACGTTCCCCGTCCTAAGGAGACAATCGTACCCTCAAAAAAGCAGATGGATGGATAAAGATAAACAGAGGTCTGGTTTGGAAGGTTAGGCGAAGGTTTCACAGGAAGTTCATAAAGTGTCTGATGATTATAGTTCTTACACTTAATGACAACCAGGTCGCATTTTACACCATTCTTCAACCAACCCTCTCCGTTTAACATTTCTGAATACTCTCCAACGGTCATACCATGTACAACAGGAACCGGATCCATACCCACAAATGATCTATATGCCGTATCGAGTATATTTCCGTCAAAATAAAAACCGTTCGGATTGGGTCTGTCAAGCACTAGACATTTAACTTGATTTTCCGCACACGATTCCAGAATATTATGGAGAGTTGATATATAGGTATAGAAACGCGTGCCTACGTCCTGAATATCAAAAATAACCACATCAATTCCTTTAATATCCTGAGCAGTTGGTTTCAGATGCGATCCATAAAGGCTGATTATGGGAATGCCGGTTTCGGTGTCTTTCCCGTTTTCGATGATCTCTCCTGCATCAGCCAGATTTCTGAATCCATGTTCAGGGGTGAATATTACTTTTATCTTTATTCCGATTGATAAAAGCTTATCAACCAGATGAGTTGATCCGATCATGGAAGTCTGGTTTGCGACAACAGCAACGGACTTCCCTTCGATAATGGATTTATATAATTCAATCTGATTTGCCCCCGGAATGGGAGCTTTTTTAGCATCGTTGCACATAGAAAAAGTTGCGACAAGCATCACTATAGTTACAGTAAATAAGATTCTTTTCATCTGATTGAAATTCTGCTGTAAATCTATTAAATTCCAGGTTTCCTGATTTATTACATATTTTCTTTTTTACCACAAAGGTCGCAAAGGTTTGCGGTTAATTCTTGATTTATAACAACCTTAGGCAAAAATTAGGCCAAATTTCTTAATTTTGAAGATTCAGAAAAAAGATGAATTTACCATATTTCATAGCGCACCGGCTCATAAAAGGAAGACGTGAAGGCACATCGTTTTCAAGACCAATAAATGTTATAGCTATAGTCGGAATAGCCATGGGTCTCGCAGTTATGATACTGGCAGTCGCAATACTTACCGGTTTCAAAAAACAGATCAGGGAAAAGGTGGTCGGTTTTGGATCGCATATTCAGATCATGAATTACGATTCAAATATTTCATTCGAGACCGCACCAATTAGTGACACCCAGAAATTCATTCCCAGGATTAAGCAGATTCCGGGAATTGAGCACATTGAGGTATTTGCAACCAAAGCAGGTATAATAAGAACTGATGAGGATATCCAGGGGGTAGTTCTTAAAGGAATAGGAAGTGACTTTGACTGGAGTTACTTCAAGAGCAATATGGTGGATGGCTCTGTTTTCACAGTCACAGATACCGGACGCACTGATAAAGTGATAATCTCAAAAAAGATCGCTGATATGCTCAGGCTGAAAACAGGTGATTCTTTCGACATGCTTTTTATACAGGATCCCCCCCGGATGAGAAAATTTAAGATCAGCGGTATTTATGAGACAAGTCTTGAAGAATTTGATAAAATGTACGTTTACTGTGATATAGGGCATATCAAACGGCTTAACGGATGGAAAGATGACCAGGTAAGCGGATTTGAAGTGTTTATAAACGATTTCGGCAGACTGGATGAAATGACCACAGCAGTCAGAGATGCGATAGGCTATAAAATAACCGAAGAAGATACAAAGTTTAAGGTAACCAACATCAGGATACGATATCCTCAGATCTTCGACTGGCTGAATTTTCAGGATATCAATGTAATAATCATCATATTGCTGATGCTTATTGTTGCAGGATTTAATATGATATCTGGCCTGCTTATCCTAATTCTGGAAAAAACCAATATGATTGGCGTCCTTAAATCTCTTGGTGCTGAAGATAGTACTTTACGCAGAGTGTTTCTTTACCAGGCTGCTTATCTCATAGGGAAGGGATTATTCTGGGGTAATTTTATCGGAATAGGACTTGCTTATATTCAACTGAAAACCGGTGCGATTACACTTGATCCATCCTCATATTATATTAAAACGGTGCCTGTAAATCTTGAATTAGCCCATATAGTATTATTGAATGCCGGGACAATGGCTGCAATAATTATTATGTTACTCGTACCATCGCAGCTAATAAGCAGGATCTCCCCTGTTAAGGCGATAAGATACGACTAGAAACTCAGGCTAAACACAGTCTCTTTATCCGGCACTGATCTCACTTTCAGGTTTCCTCCGTGTACTCTCATGATCTGTTTTGATATGCTCAGCCCAATGCCGGAACCATTCTGCCTGGTTGTAAAAAACGGGACAAATATCTCATCAAGGTTTTCTTCAGAAATTCCCGGACCGTTATCTATAACACATATTTCATGATGGTTATTAAACCCTTCAGAAACAACAATCCTGATCTTTCCGTCATTATTATTTTCATTGGCTTCCAGGGCATTTTTCAGAAGGTTTATTAAAACCTGTGAAATAAGGTTTTGATCTGCATAAATCTCAAGATCAGGTTTTATCATTGATACAGACAAATTAGTTTTGTCACTCTTATCGAGGGAATTATAAAGAATCTGTACACGATTCATGAGATCAGCTACTTTAAATAATTTCTTTTCCGGTTCAGGAACCCGGGTCAGCTTTCTGTAGGATTCAACAAACGACATCAGCCCTTTTCCCTGTTCCTTGATAACATTTAGTCCCTGTAAGGTAGTAGCTATTGTTTTAGCATTTACCTCTTCGGGCAAAACAGGTTTTCCTCCTGCACCATAAATGTTTGAAAGACTTTCCGACAGTGAGGTAATAGGTGTAATAGAGTTCATTATTTCGTGCATTAATACGCGTATCAGTTTCATCCACGATTCGATCTCTTTTTCATCAAGTTCATTCTTTATATCCTGGACAGAGAGGATTACCAGTTCATTTTCTTTTGTTTTAAATGATGTAGCTTTCAGAGAAAGCTGTATTTCACCACCTTCAGCATTAATTGCCACCAATTTCCTTTCGTACGGTTTCATGCTGATTATTGTCTCAAAGAGCTTCTGGTCTTTCCTTTTAATTTGCTGTAAATGTGTGAGAACATCAATTGAAAGCAGCTTTCTGGCAGATGAATTGGAATGAAGAATGAATCCTTTATCATTGAACGTAATTATCCCTGCAGCAAGATGCTCAAGCAATGTCCGGAAATATTGTTCCTGTTGCCTGTTCTCAATTTTTAGCTGCTGGATCTGTTGGTTCACCCTGTTCATGCTTTTATATAACTCCTTTAAAGCAGGATTTCTTGTTTCAACAGGAAAAGAGAGGTTCGAATCATCATTCCTGACAGAATCGAAGAAAAACCTGATTTTCTTATTTGTGCTGTTCAGATAAGATATGAGATTTATTGTCAGAAACACTAAAGTCAGAAAGCAGATAATTGAAAAACGAAACGACCGGTCAATAATGACAAAATATCCCAGAACAACAGAAAGGAGTACAATTAATAATACTCTTATAATGATATTGAAATATAGGTTTCTACTGAACATTACTCAGATTTTTTAAATCTGTTATAAAGAGTTTGCCTGGTTATTCCAAGCTGGTCTGCTGCCGCAGTGAAGTTACCATTATTTTTCTCAAGGGCCTGTCGAATCATCTGTTTTTCCATCTCTTCAAGAGTAGTGAAAGAACTTATGCTATTAACCGGACCAGTTTGTTTTAAATAAAAATCATCGGATTTCAGAACAGTTGATTCACTTAATATTACAGCCTTTTCAATGGTATGCTGAAGTTCACGTATATTACCCGGCCATGAATACTTCAGNNTAAGCATATTTTTTCAGAAAGAATTCCGCCAGAATAAATATATCATTCCCCCGGTCTCTCAGAGGGGGCAATTCAATCTGGATCGTGTTGATCCTGTAAAGAAGGTCTTCGCGGAAAAGACCTTCTTTAACCATGCTCTCAAGATTCCTGTTGGTTGCACATATCAGGCGTATATCGGTGGGGATGAGCAGATTCGAGCCAATCCGCGAAAACTGGCGATTCTCAATAACCGCCAGTAGTTTGGCCTGAAGATGAAACGAAAGATTTCCTATTTCATCGAGAAACAGAGTTCCCTTATCTGCAATCTCAAATTTGCCCTGTTGGTTTTCGCGGGCGTCGGTAAAAGCTCCTTTTACGTGACCAAAAAGCTCATTTTCAAAGAGAGTTTCGCTTAATGCACCCATATCCACACTTACCAATACTTCTTTAGCTCTGTTTGACATTCGGTGTATTTCCTGGGCAATCAATTCTTTTCCGGTACCATTTTCTCCTGTTATCAATACGTTAGCATCAGTCTTAGAAACTTTCCTCACCATATTCAATACATTCATAAGTTGAGGAGATGAACCGATAATGAACCTCTGGTCGCGGTTTATTTCTTTTTTAAGTTCAGTCTCTCTCTCTTTTAGTTGCCTTACTTCATTTTTTGAAAGATTTAGCTGAATGGCAAGTTTTAGGGTTGCAAGCAATTTCTCATTATCCCAGGGTTTGAGAATGAAATCAGAGGCACCTGACTTCAGAGCTTTGACTGCAGTATCAATATCACCATAAGCGGTTATCATAACAACTGATATTTCAGGTTTGGCCTCTTTTATTCTTTCAAGCCAGTAAATTCCCTCATTTCCGGTATTTACTCCAGCCTTAAAATTCATGTCGAGAATTACCAGGTTGTAATCCTTTTTAGACAATTCTGAGAGGATCTGATTCGGATTTGAAAGAAGTGTTACCTCATGGAATTCACGCATGAGCAATATCTCAAGCGCACTGAGGATACTCTTGTTGTCATCAATGACAAGAATGTCGCCTCTCTGATTTTGCATAACTATAAGTTCATTCGTTTACCATCCTTTTTTCAACCTCCGACTATGCCGGTGTAATTTACCTCTCCCTAAATCCCTCCCCCGGGAGGGAGGGACTTTAAACTTCTGGAAAAAATTAAAGCCCCCTTTGGGGGGTTGGGGGTAAATTCTCCATAATGGCTGAATTATAAAGCTGAACGTAAATTTATTTTATTCCGAACTCAAAGTCAACAACCTGTAAAAATATTTTACGTTTTATTGTAAAATATATTTACGATCCTTTCATGAAAATATTTTTATAACACTGTTAATTAGTTACTTACAATTATGGCATTATTATGGTATACAAGTATAATGATAGTTAGATTTTGATGAAAAAATTAAAGAAATAGTATTGTGAAATATATTTTTAAATCAATCATCCGGAATTTTACCCGGAAACCTGTAACAAATCTGATCAATCTGCTGGGATTAGCTGTTAGTCTGACTCTGGTAATCATCCTCTCGGTATATTGTTACAGTGAGCTGACCACTGACCACTTTCAAAAGAATGTAGACAGAGTCTATCTGTACGGATTGGAAGACCACGTATATACCCCCGGTGTCCTTAAAGAGTATATTGACGCGAAAGTTCCCGGTGTAGAATCAACTGTAAGGCTTGGCGGAACCTGGGAAGCTCCTGTATTCCAGGCTGAAAATAAAGAACCCATAACATCAGACCTTATTTTCGCAGATGAAGATTTTTTCAAACTTTTTACTTACAATTTCATCGAAGGAAATGCTGAAACTGCACTGAAAGAACCATTAATGATTGTGATCACAAAATCGTTGTCGAACAAGCTTTTCGGCAGTGAAGCAGCTATGGGTAAAACAATTAAGCTGAACAACGACAAAAGCCTTACTGTAAGTGCTGTTATTGAAGAGCCAAATGCTAATTCCTGCCTTACCTTCAGTGCACTTGCAAATATTGCCACAAGAAAGATTGTTATGGAAAACGGTGGTGAATATACAGAGTGGGGATGGTGCGATTTTCAGACATTTCTCCTGTTAAGAAAAGGTGTTAATCCTGAAGAAGCAGGAAAAACTATTCTCTCTCTTTTCCCGGAGGAAAGCCGGAAAGACTATCTGAAAACAAAACTGACTCCATTAAGAAAAATCTATTTTTCAAAATTTTTACTTTTCGGGAGCAATTATCTCATAAACGGAGACAGGAAGAAAGTTCAGATCCTGCTTCTTGTTGCTTCACTTGTTTTATTGATTGCTCTTATCAATTTCATTAACATTTCATCATCTCAATGGCAGGAAAAAATAAAACAGACAGGGGTTATGAAGGTAATAGGGGCAACGCGGTTTTCCTTACTGCGTAGCACAATTGCCGAATCGTTACTCTTTTTTCTGGCATCTCTGTTAATTGCTATCGAACTTGTTAATGCAGTTAGTCCCTATATCAGAAATTATACAGGGATTCACTACAACCAGAAATTAACCAGTTCCCCGGGATTTATGCTTGTTTCTCTGGCAATTATCGTTGTTTTAAGTGTTGTTTTCAGCATTATTCCTGCTTTAAGGATCTCTTACTCAAGGGCGGTCGATAATTTGAAGAAAACAGTAAGACAAAATAAAGCCAGCTTCTCCATCAGAGGCCTTCTTGTAACCATGCAGTTTACTATAGCCATCGTGCTTATTTCATTTACTGTCCTCGTTCAGAAACAGGTCAGATTCGGGAGCAGCAATCTTGGATTTGACCAGAGCAATATCATAAGCATTAAGCTTACGGAACAACTTACCCAGAAGAAAGAGGTCCTTAAAAATCTGCTCGAGCAAAACCCTGCCGTAAAGAAGATTTCATTTTCTCAGTTTTATCCCGGTAATACTAATCAATACAGGGAAACCCAGTTAACGTTGAATGGAGAAAAAAAGCAAGTCAGTTTTGACCTGTTCAGTGCAGATTCAGAATTTTTTAAAATGTTAGGCCTTCAATTGGTTTCAGGGCGGTTGTATACCGATAATCTTTCCTCTGATAAAAACAAAATTGTAGTGAATGAAACATTCCTTCACGAAAATAATATTACCAGTCCTTTGGGAGGGACTGTCACTATGGGTACCACCTACGAAATTATCGGAGTTTTAAAAGACTTTCATTACAAACCTGTTAATCAGCCTATTGCTTCCCTTGCAATAAGAAATGAAGCTAATTCTTCATATTGTCTCGTAAACATTCAGACAAGCGATTTCAAAACGCTATATACAACAGNNCAGAATATGTATCAATCTGAACTCAGGTTCCGCCGGACATTCTCCTTATTTGCAGGATGTGCAATTGTTATATGCTGTCTGGGCATTTTGGCCATGTCAATTTTTGCATCTCAGCGCCGCGTTAAGGAAATTGGGATCCGTAAAGTTAACGGAGCCAGAATCCTGGAAATACTATTAATGTTGAATAAAGATTTTGTAAAATGGGTCGGCATCGCTTTTGTAATTGCCTGTCCTATTGCATGGTATACAATGCATAAGTGGCTCGAAAGCTTTGCATATAAAACGGTGTTGAGCTGGTGGATATTTGGTTTAGCAGGACTATTGGCTCTGGGGATAGCATTAATAACAGTGAGCTGGCAGAGCTGGCGGGCAGCAATGAGGAACCCTGTTGAAGCATTACGATATGAGTAACCCCCTCTGCCTCGCAAGCTCGGCTTCTCCCCTCAAGGGGGGAGACTAAAAAGGTTAAGAATTTTAAATTAATTAAGAATAACGAACAAACGAACAGCAAATGAAAAACTTTTTAATGATATTCAGAAAACTAAAAAAGAACAAAACGGCAACTTCGCTGGGGATAGCCGGATTGGTAGTCGGAATGGTGTGTGTGGTCTATATTTTTCTTCTGGTAACTGATGAAATCAGTTTTGACCGTTTTCATACGCAGATCAACCGTATTTTTGTGGTTCACGCTTATCTTGAAGGCGGGCCTGAAAAAGTCAATTTTGATGGTTGTCCTCCGGCTGTAGCTACGGCTTTAAAAGATGAATTTCCGGAGGTTGAAAAAACCTGTCGATACATTCCCCCATATTTCCAGTACCTGATTGCTTCAGGAGAAAATAAATTTACAGAGCGAACAGCGATGGCTGACTTTTCATTTTTCGATATTTTTTCGTTCCCGTTTGTCTACGGCAATAAAGGAGAAGTCAATACACCTAACCGTATTATCCTCACCGAAACATCCGCTCAAAAATATTTCGGCAAAACTAATCCTGTAGGAAAAATTGTCAGGATGGATAACCGGATCGATATGGTAATAGCCGGTGTAATAAAAGATATTCCGTCCAACTCGTCCATTACCTTCGACGCCATAATACCACTCGAAAATGTTGGAGTTTACTATGGAAGAAGCGATTATTTGTCAAGCTGGTATAACAATAGCTTTACAACTTATGGATTGCTTACCAGTCCTGCGGGTTACGAAAAAGTAGCATCAACAATTGGCCGGCGTATACAGAAAGAATTACCGGAATCAACTAATTACCTGAGAGCTTATAAATTTAAAGATGGTTATCTGTATGAACAGAAGCATATTCGTAACGTTCGCATTTTCATCCTTATAGCTTTGCTCGTTTTACTGGCAGCGACTATGAATTTCATTAATCTTAATACTGCCCGTTCATTTAAGCAGGCTAAAGAAACAGGATTGCGAAAAACATTCGGGGCTTCACGGATGAATGTGGTGCGCCTTATATATTCAGACGTGGCAATGATTTGTTTCCTGGCTTTTGTGCTGGCAATTGTGCTGGTTTATACCGGATTACCATTAATTAACAGGGTAGTTGGAAAGGAGATCAATTTTACAGCATTGTTTTCATTCACCCCGCTGGTTGTTTTGATCGGGATTTATCTGTTAACGGTTCTTCTGGCAGGAAGTTATCCGGCATTTTTTCTCTCATCATTTACACCGGGCCAGATACTGAGTTCTAATTTTCAGACAGTCAGAAGCCGTGGTATTTTCCGAAATGCACTTGTAGTTATAATGTTTGTTGTTTCAATAATTTTACTCTCATCAACTCTGGTTATCTCACGTCAGACCGGATTTCTTCAGAAAATGGATCTGGGCTTCGAAAAAGACCAGCTGATGTATGTGAGCCTTAAGGGAAAATTGCAACAGCAGGTACAGGCATTAAAGCAGGAACTGGGACATTCTTCGGGAGTGATTTCTTCCACAGCTGTTTCGTTTCTGCCTACTCTGATTGGCAATAACGGTGAAGCATGGAACTGGGAAGGGAAAGACCCGAATTTTAAGCCTTTAGTCACAGAATGGGAAGTCGACGAAGATCTTTTGAAAACATTCGGAGCAAAAATGGTTGAGGGAACTTTTTTGAGCAGGGATCAGGAAGGAATTATAATTAACAAGACATTTGCCGATATGATAGGCTGGAATAGTTTTGCCGGTAAAACATTGAAAAATGGTGAAACACAATATCGGGTACAGGGGGTTATTAAGGATATTTATTTCAATTCTTTATCAACCGCTGTAAAACCCATGGCCATAGAAATGGTCGGTAACTCATCGGATAACTATCTGGTAATAAAAGTAAATTCCGGCAATATCGCCAATACAATCAGTTATATTACAAAATCCTGTCAGACCATTGAACCGGCATACCCTGTGGAATATGCATTTCTTAACGATAAATATAATCAACTTCTTAAATCTGAAATAAATCTGAAAAAACTGGTCAGTATTTTTTCGGCATTTGCCATAGTGGTATTATGCCTGGGCTTACTGGGTATGGTTATGTTCCTTATCGAACAAAAAACCAAGGAAATAGGTGTTCGAAAATGCTTGGGTGAAAATGTACTGTCTATAACCGGACAGTTAATCAAACCATTCCTGGTTTCAGGAACAATAGCAGGAGTAATTGCCATTCCGGTAACCTGGTACGTAATGAAGCACTGGCTTCAGAATTATGCCTATCACATTCATCTTAACTTGTGGATATTTATTTTATCCGGAATAATTACAATCGGAATGGCTTTATTTACAGTGCTCTGGCAAAGCTGGAGAGCAGCAACGAGGAACCCGGTCGAAGCACTCCGATACGAATAGTGAGGAGTGCGAAGACACTGACCGGAGCGTCAGTGTCGAAGCTCTTAGATATGAATAGGTTATATCTCAAATTGCAGCCATTATATCCTTATAAAGATGTTTAGAAATTATATAAAAACAGCATTTAACAATTTGATAAGAAACAAATTCTTTTTATCAATAAATATCCTGGGTCTGACTTTGGGTATAACAGCCAGCCTGTTGATAATGATGTATATTGTTAATGAACTTAGTTATGAAAGCTTTCAAAAAAACAGAAAAAATATCTACAGAATAGCTGTCGAATGGGGCAATGAAGGAAGCAAAATGAAGTTCGCGGGATGTATGCCTGCACTTGCACCAGCAATAAATTCACAAATCCCTGAAGTTGAATCAGCAGTTCGTATAAGGAATGATTATGACGCCATAATTAAAAACAGAAATAATCAGGAAATTAAAGAGGAGAATTTGTTTTTTGCCGACCCGGGAGTTTTTGGAATTTTTTCGTTCATTATCAAAGAGGGAGATCAGGTCAGTGCACTTAATGATCCGTATTCAGTAGTAATTTCTAAAAGTATGGCAATAAAATATTTCGGAGATGCCGACCCGCTTGGACAGGTATTGACCTATCATGATACTCCATTAAAGATCACAGGAATAATGGAAGATGTCCCTGAAAACACACATTTCAGGTGCGATTTTCTGGTCTCTTATTCGACCCTTAAGGCAATGGGGAATTTTACTGACCAGCCATGGAATTCATGGGGTGATGATCTTACGTACATTTTATTGAGAAATAAAGTATCAGTAAACTCCATAATTCCAAAGTTGGATCAGCTTCTGTCAAAAAATGCTGGTGAGTGGCTGGCATCACGAATGAGATTTGATATTCAACCGCTAAATAATATTCATTGGGATTCTGATACCCGCGGAGATATCGGGCCAAAAGGGAATAAGACTTATGTTTATATATTCCTGTCGGCTGCAATTTTTGTTTTGGTAATAGCTTGTTTCAATTTCCTGAATCTCTCAATATCGCAATACATGGGCAGGATGAAGGAGGTAGGAGTACGCAAAACAGCAGGGGCCAGGAAAGGACAGGTTATTATTCAGTTCATGACTGAATCAATGCTCATTATAATGCTCTCAACATTGATTGCGGTTTTTCTTTTTGATGGCCTGTATTTAAAGCTCTACTCCTACCTCGGCACTACATTTGTCCTGGCCAAAAGCTATTTTATTGTATTGTCTCTGCTTGTTATTATGATAATTATTATTGTTGGGGCTATAGCCGGAGGATATCCTGCATTTTACATTTCAAAGTTTAATCCTATTGATGTTTTAAAAAAAGAGACTATCGGCATCAGAAGTAATCTAACCCTGCGCAGAGTTTTGATTATGTTCCAGTTTTCCATATCAATCATTCTTCTTGTTGGGACAATCATGATATTCCGTCAGTTAGATTATATGAAAAATTCCCAGCTTGGATTTCATAAGGAAAATGTGGTTCTCATAAGCTTTCCCGGATCATTACAGAAGGTGAATAACAAGTATGAGGTGCTTAAGGAGGAACTTCTGAAAAACTCAAATATTCCCTACGTTTCGGGCGCCTATACACTTCCGGGAATTAACAGCCAGATGAATATCGGGGTAAGACCAGAAGGAGCATCTACTGATGTTTCCATTAATATTCAGGCTTTACCTGCTGATTTTGGATTTGTAAAATCAATGGGGCTGGAAATTATTGATGGCAGAGACCTGTCAAAGGATTTTTCAATGGATCGGTATGAAAGTGTTCTTTTGAACCAGACCGCTGTTTCAACGCTGGGGCTGGCAAACCCGATAGGATCAAAATTAATAATTCCCGGAGATGAATTTAAAAATGGAGTAAGGGTAGTTGGCATCGTAAAGGATTTTCATTTGCAATCGTTTCATAATAAAATAAATCCGATGCTGATCTATATAAATCCCGAAATGTACATTTATATAGCGCTCAAAGTAAATCCTCAGAATATTGATGAAACTGTAAAATATATTAAAACTACATGGAATACCGTTTTGCCCGGGACAAACCTTAATTACAAATATCTTGATGATGCCTATAATAACTTATATAGTTCTGAAGAAAAGACAGGCCAGCTATTATCGGTATTCACTTTACTTGCATTGTTTATCTCATGTCTCGGATTGTTTGGATTTGTTTCATTCATCGTTAGAAAACGCATAAAAGAAGTTGGAATCAGAAAAGTTATGGGAGCTAGTCTAGCAGGAATTTCATCACTATTATCTCAACAGTTCATACTCTGGATAGCTGCATCAAGTTTGATTGCCTGTCCGGTTGCATTCTTACTGGCGAGTAAATGGCTTCAGAACTTTGCTTTCAGGATAAAAATTGATTGGTGGGTCTTTCTGGCAGCTATCTGTCTTGAACTGTTAATTGCTTTACTTATAGTAGGCTGGTTAAGCTGGCGGGCAGCTACAAGGAATCCGGTGGAAGCTCTCCGATATGAATAATGAAGAGAGCGAAGATCCTCGTTAGTGTAGCTTATCGGGATGGAGGCACTGAGGTATGAATAAAGAATTTGGAAATGAGGTAATTTGAAAATTTGAAAATG
>PLML01000003.1 GCA_003141525.1 Bacteroidales bacterium | reverse complement strand
AAAGATGTTCTTTCATAAACTCACCTGAAATTTTCATTTCAGTGTAGCGTCTTAACAATATGATCAACCATACCCATCTAAAGCCGGTTATTGCCAGCAACCCATATATTGACCAGATAATGTCTTTCCCAAATAATAAAGGAGTTACAATGAAGATAAGCTGAGCTGTAAATGTATAAAGGCCATATTGAAAAATACGATATGACCTGTTATTAAGCAGGTAAATATATTCGATCAGGCAAACCGGACTGCTTAACAGAATGTAAAGCAGGAGCAGATTTATATATGGAACATTACCCTTAAAATGAAAAACTGAAAAATTGTTTTTCAGAGAATGACCGAGTACGAAAAAGAACACGCTGAAAATACAGAGCAACAGGAATGCGTTAAAAATTTCGGGCGATTTTGTCGTGCCGTTATCTCCCATTTTCCTATAGGTTTTATTCCTGTGATAGAGAGGCAACAGCGACTGGATAATACCTGTCACCCAGAAAAAAGTTATCAGACCAGCAATGAACATGAACATTTCCCACTGACCAATCTCTGCACGTGTCAGATGAGTGAGATGGCTTTTTGTAAAAACTATGCTTATAATGAGGAAGATAACCGGCTTCATCAACTGGAAAAGTTGCAGCCCCGAAATGTTGTCTATTAATTTTATTTTTCTCAAACCTGAAGAAATCTTATACAAATACCTCCTGATAACAATTAAAAGGATAATAAATTGTACAGGAAAGTTCATTTTATATTGAACCTTTCAAAGATAGTAATTGACTTCAGNNGGCGCGTAGCTCAGCTGGTTAGAGCATCAGATTGTGGTTCTGAGGGTCGTGGGTTCGAGCCCCATCTTCCACCCCACTAACTATAAATAACAAAGGCAATTATCTGAAAATATGATAGTTGCCTTTCATGTTTTTCTGATTACAGTTTTCTTCTAACCATATTCTAATTAAACGTTGCAAAAAGTAATGTTTTTAATTAAAAATAGTTTATGTTAATTTCTCGTTGCTAACTGCATTAATTACAAGGCTTTACAGTATTTGAATATATGGACTTTTTACTTCATTGCAAAATAAAGTTCTTACGTTTATATCATAACATATTATATTATTGATTTTGTGGTTATTATAATATATATAGATGGTTTAAGTATTTAGTTTATATACACTTTTGTTTAAAAATATAAAAATCCTGTCAGATTCTAAGTCAGAAAAAAAATCAATTAGAAGATTTATTTGACTTTGGTTTTTCCATGTCGTAACTTTCATCATATAATTGACTTACTCACATTTTAATTTCATTCATTAACCAAAATTCAATCAAATGAAAACATTTTGTTTAACCACAATGATTGTTCTCCTTCTATCAGGCTCATTTGGCATAGTAAATGCTCAGAATGTCAAAGAGAAAGCCTGTCTCGACAACACGGAACAATTTTATCTGACATCAAATTATGTGAAAGGTGAAAACTATAGAATTCAAGTTAGTTTGCCTCTCAATTACGCTGCCTCTAAGAAATTCTATCCTGTTTATTATTTTGCGGATGGTGATGTAGCCTTCGGAATGATAAAGGAAATTGCAGATTTGTTGATGATGGGTAATGATATTAAGGATATTATTGTAGTTGGTATAGGGTATGGGCAAGGATTCGAGAATTGGAACATTAAAAGGACGAGAGATTTAACACCGACCAATGATACTGTATGGAATCAAGGTTGGATTTCTGGTGGAGCAGACAACTTTCTGAAGTTTATTAAATATGAACTATTCCCTGTAATTAATAAAAATTATAGAACGAATCCAGATTCAATTGCTATTGGTGGTCATTCTCTTGGCGGATTGCTGAATTCGTATATACTTTTTAAGCAGCCTGAATTGTTTAAAAACTATGTCATCGGCTCTCCTTTTTTGATTTGGGATAAAAAAATTATTTCAAAATTAGAAAATGAGTACTTCAGTAAGCATAAGGAACTTAATTGTAATGTCTATATCTATTATGGCTCGATGGATTTGAAAGATGAGATAATTATTCCGACAAATGAATTCATTCAGAGTATTCAAGCACACAATTATCAGGGCATTAATCTTGTTACACGAATATATGAAGGCGAGACGCACACTTCAGTTCCTGCGGTCGCCATTACTTATGGATTGAAGACAATATTCAAACCATAGATTTCCTATAATTTATTTTTTAAATAATTACTGGTATGGAAACAGAATTAGATGATAAAAAGGGAAAAAGTAAAAACAGAACACTATGGACTCTGCGCATTCTACTTAGTGTCTATGCTGTACTTTATGTAATTATTGGCAGTGGAGACTTTTTATCTTTTAATGCTCCGAATTCATGGGATATTGAGTATTCGGCATTAAAGATACTATTCGCTATATTCGTTATTGGCTATGCCATTTCATGGAAGAATGAGTTAGCATCAGGTGTTATCTTTATCTTTTGGTTTCTTGGAATGTGTTATGAGAATTTTTCTCTATGCACAAGTGATTGTGGTGCTGGAATTGCCATGGGTATCCCGTTACTCATCCTAAGCATCTTTTTCATTGTTTATGGAATAAGGAAAAAAAGGTGAAGGTCGGGTGTTAATCTATGATGAAAGGTACAATTCATTACACCAGTAAACTCATCGTGACTTCCATTTTGAGCATTTTTATTTTACAAAACATTAATATACAGATATAACCATCTTTTTACCACATCAAATCTCGTCAGATGTTGCTATTAGTTAAAATGTGGTGAGTTGAACTTCATTCATGTAATGTCTTGCAAACAAAACAAAATTTTAATTAGTTTGTAGAATGTATTATCATTTGACAAATTGTATTGGAATCGATAACAAATAACATTTAAAATATAGATTCGATGAAAAAGGGACTTTTAACTATCGGATTTCTGATTATATCCAACATCTTTATGACATTTGCTTGGTATGGACATTTAAAATTTAAGCAAATGAATTGGTTTAGTAATTTAGGTTTAGTAAGCATAATTCTTATCAGTTGGGGTGTTGCTCTTTTTGAATATTCATTTCAAATACCTGCAAACAGGATTGGTTTTCAAGAAAATGGCGGACCTTTTAATTTATGGCAGTTAAAAGTTATACAAGAAATAATTACATTATCTGTCTTTACTGCTTTTTCACTTATTTTCTTTAAAAATGAAACCTTTAAATTAAATTACTTGGTTGGATTTATTTTTTTGGTGCTTTCCGTATATTTCATCTTTAAAAGTTAAATTTTATAACATTCAAACTGATGGCAATATCAAACCATTTTAAGTAAATGAATATGGGAAAATATATTGCATGTTGTGGTTTTAATTGTGTTGGTTATGACAAGATGGAAAGTTGCGCAATAATTAGGGATGTGCATCAAAATGTTCCTGATACATTTGAAAATTTTGAATCATTGAATTAATTGTATTCCTGATTAGGAAAATATTGTCTTTTCATCATTTATTTAGTGAAAATGAAACTGCCCTGAAGTTTAATATTTCAGGGTATTTTTATTAAACCATATTTACTGGCAATTTAGTCGATTATAAGGGTGATTTCTACATTAACTCACCATGTATCATGGCTACTGACAAGACCATAACCACAGGAAGAACTTACTTGCTTGTTGATAATCACAGAGGAACAGGTGACAGTATGACTAAGGTTAAACTTATTGATGTTTACTATGATGAAGGAGTCATCAATCTCATTGTACAGGACATCATCTCTCAAAAGACTTCTGCTTAAACCAATACATTAAATGTCCGCAAAACCTCTGCAAATGGATTCTAATTGATTTTGATTTCTTCATTGATGAAATGAATACTAAGACGATCAGATCATATTGTAAAAAATGTGATACCAACAAGCAGAAACCTTCTGCCGTTATCAATCCCAGAAAACTCAATGACGATCTGTTGGAGTTTGAATTTTGATACCAAATCGATGTCCAAGTATTAATCTTTAAAGGCTCATTTTATGGATATGTTTTACCTTTGCCACAATTATTAAGCATATGAGTAAGAAAGAAAAAGAAAGATTCAAAATTTCAGTGATGTTCATGACGAAAGTAGATAAAAATAGATGTTTTTTAGTTTGATTAAAAGGCTGAAGAATGCTAATGACAATCCATTTATCTTCAGCAGGATTTTTAGCCAGACGGGTTGCTTTGCGCCAGAGAAAGTGACCAGAAAAAACTTGCAAAGAACCTTGATGAAATCTGTGTCATGATTTTTGATATGGGATTACATGATGATACTGGCATGACTGCCAAGATTTTCGATGCAGATTTCTTTTTAAATTAGTCTTTTGAAACCCGCATTATATTTAACGTTAGATATGCACGGGTGAATTATTATTTATTAGAATCAGAACCTGATGTAATATAAATACTATTAGCTTTAGTATTAAACTTAAATTCCTGATATGAAAGAGATTTAATAGGTATAATATCTGCGGATTTAAAACTAAAACACTCCATTTTGCCATTCTTGCATTCAATTATGTTTTTTTCAGAATCCTGAGATACTGATTCAGATGTAATAATCCAATAAGTGTCGTTTATTTCTTGAAAAATGAATATGGCGTCTTTAAAGTTTGAAACTTTTTTATTTAACGAATCACTTGTTCCCATTTCAGAAAACTTTGATAAT
The DNA here is from genome assembly GCA_003141525.1 of Bacteroidales bacterium. Lineage (GTDB taxonomy): Bacteria > Bacteroidota > Bacteroidia > Bacteroidales > VadinHA17 > LD21. The sequence goes on along the minus strand of PLML01000003.1, from coordinate 3,873 downwards.
AGAACAAAGTTTAAAGAATCAGTTTTTATTTCATAAATAAGGTTGAATGTCTTCATGTCAATGTTATGCTTTTGAACAACAGGACGCCACCATCCCTTTTCATAGTTTATAGTATTCCCAGTTAATTTATTATCCTGACTAAACATAAATGATACCCCTAAGAAAAGGAATATAATACTGGCAGCAATCTTTCTTAAAATTGCATTATGTGAAGGTCTGCTTTTTGTCATCATGATTATACGGATTTAATTAATGAATATTTGAAATTTTATAGTCAGTTAATCATCGGATTTAATTAAAAGATTTCCGTTAAGTTGCTCTTTCATAGTATGCAGTATTACGGCTATGTTATCTACGTCCTTTATTTTTTCTTTGTAAATATACCATTACCGTAAGTTATCAATTGCCCTTTTAAATCATCAATGTATGCAAACGGATAGTCTTTTTTGCTTGGCTTAACATACCATGCCGTAGTATAATTCTTTGGCTGAAAACTTGAACCAGAATTCAAATCATAATATCCGAATTCCATATTTATACAACTATCTTGAATTTCAGTATCATTTTTATACCATCCATCATTATTTACTGCTTTAATAAAAATTCCCCTGACTTGGGCAAGGCTTAATTTTGGTTTATCAGTTAAATTAAAATTTGTTATACTATCTCCGCCTTGGTTTATTAATGAATCATTTTTATCAAATTCAAATCCCCAATAATCTGTAAATACCTTTAAGTTATTAACAAATTGATATGCACCTATATATTTAAATCCCAAATCTTCCGCATAATGCCAGAATTGCAGGTTTTCATAGCCTAAATGATTTTTGTTAAAAACATACTTTATACTATCCATTTCTTGGTTTGATAGCAATTGAACATTTAAATCATCGATTATTAAATTTGCACATCGATTGTCTTCAGGTATATTTTCACTTTTCTTACAAGAAAAAACAATGATAATCATTAACATGAAGAAATAGTACCTCATAAGATTTTCTTATTATGTTTCAATTTTATTTGCTTATCGCATCTAAGGTTTGAAAGAACAATTTATTTTTAATGTAGAATCTTCTGCCTTCCATAGATTCCATAGGTTTACCTTCTGAATATTTCTCGACTTGGATTGTCTTAATGCTTTTTTTCACTTGTTTATCAAATAAATAGCACTTACCAGTCTCCAGATAATAGGCTAAAGTGTAAACACTATCACATCTGTATTTCATATAGTCAGAGACTATTAGAATATCTTTTATAGTACCATCATTTATTGCTTTTGCTTTCATATCATCATATCCATCCGAAAATTTGAATGGATAGCCTAAAACAAAAGTATCTAATGGTGTTTTAATCAAATAATTGCTATCATCAAATAAAATAACTGATTTCTTGAAAAAAATTGGGTCATCATTTGCTATAAGATTGACAGTAACACCCTTTATTTCAGGATTGTCCTTTTTACATCCGAAACTGGACAACATAAGTGCAAGAAGGATTATTGCCTTTTCCATCAAGTAAGATATTATTTGATTTTTCTAAAAGTCAGGACAGATTTCTTTGTACCAATGTACTTTGAAAACTTACCAATGTTTATAGTTAAATTTGGTTCATCGAACTTGAAATAATAAGTTCCGCCCTCCATTGAATTTGATAATCCATCAACTACAGTAATACTGTCTCCTGATATTGTGTATGAATACCAAGTGCTTCCAATCTTGGGTAACCAATACCCGTTTGTCATCGCATAACCTCTATATAAACCGAAATAACCTGAATCTTTGTTAGAATTGAAACTAATAGTATCAACACCTGTAGTTGTTTCAACCCATGAACCTATTAGTCCTTTCGGAAGGGCACTTGGGTCTGGGAATTGGAATGATTTGTCTTTCTGGCACGAAATAAAAAGAACTCCTGCTGATAATGCTACTGCTAAAAAAAGTAAGCATTTTTCTAATGATTTTGTTTTCATGGTTGGTTAAGATTATATGTCACTGCTACTTATTTTATCAATGTAAATTCTTTTATTTCATAATACCTTTAATATGTCTTCGGTATGTAATTTCTTACAACATCGCTCTCTGTTTGGCTGATGAAACACGAAGCCATATTAATTATACCCAGTTCTTATTTACTATTTTCTATTTTAGTTATATTAATATTTTTGACTTGAAATAGTGGTATAGGAACATCATCTGGAGATGGGTAATAAATTTGGGTCATATCACTCAGAATATCATATGTTAATGTAATTTTCACTCCATCCATATCAGGTTGTTTATAATCATTCGATAAGTTGATAGGATAAAATAATGTGTCACCTGAAGTTGAGGGTATAGATATTAAATACTGATAACACCCTCTGGTACAAACATAAATCCTAATTTTACCTTCCTTCCCTTCAAAACTATTTGTATTTGAAATCTTTGTGCAAAATGTCAATGAAATTGCCAAAACAGATAAAAAAAATACTTTTCCCATAATCTCTTGGTCTTAGCTTTAATAAGCACTTATTTTTTTCTTATATAAAATGAAACCAGTCCATCGACATAAGCCTCGTTGAAAATCAAACTGTCATCTACCATATAAAAGTGAGAACCAATTATTGTACTATTAGTTAAGACATAGTAATTGGGAGTAGAAGGGTCTGATTGTATCTTATAGCTTGATGTGGCAATTAGCGAATCATTTCTATATTCATTCATTATACCATCTCTCATAAATTCAAGAGATTTTGAAAATCCCGATGTCAGAGGATTCGATTCCTGTCCTCCGTATGGAATTATAGTCTTTACCCATTCCCATCTACCAATAATTAATTCGGAAACCGTTTTGTTCTCCTTTTGGCAACTCATGAGAATTGCTAAAACGACAAAAGATAAATATTTTAAAAGGTTAGTTTTCATATCGGTAGAGGTTCGGTTTAATTTTAATCTAACAAAAATCGTGCTAAATATTAAAAAGTCCTTTTAATGTCTTTCATGGTTTATCAGGTGAATGAAAGGCGGTACTGTCTGAATTGTCTCGCTGCATTTCCTCGTGCTATGAGGATAGAACTATCGCTCCGTTACGGTCATCTGACCTGTATGGAATAAAGACGCTACCTTATTTAAAAGTCAATGTTGTGACATTTACTGTCATACAGTCTTTATTATTCAGTTTCGTCCTTTTTAGATAAATCACTTATAGATTTTAGTTTTAAATCCTTTAAAATAGTTATGATATCATTAATCTTTGTTGCCCTAAAATCTCGTGCACTCGTAATACTTGCTTCAGCTAAAGTCCCAATTCCTGTAATATCCGAAAATGCGAGTGCAGGCATGGCTTTAGATGTTGTTTTTGTTCCTGTTGTATCTGTTGTCCTTGTTAAAAAAATGATTGCCAATTTATCGATTTCTTTTAGTGCTTCTACGTATGAAGAGAATTTCTTGGGTAGATTAGATTTTCTTTTATTAACAAACTTGTTTATTTTTCTATATTCACACAGGTTATTTTTAGTAATCATATCCACTGATAATTGGTTTATTAGCTTATTAACACTTATCATTATAGAATTATATTCAGCTTGAATTTTCTTGGAAGAATCTTGACTGTTAATATAATTGTCTTCAGAGAGATGTGAAGCCATTTTATATTCTGACATATATTTAACAGTTGTTAAAAATGAAACTAAACCAAGTCTTTCATCTTTAAGCATGCCCTGACTGAATGTCAAGCTAAAATTGAATATACCCAAAAGTGCTAAGATATTCCTTTTCATCGCTTTAATTATTTAAAAAATTATAATGGTAATATTCCCATCAAAAAAATCAGATTTTGGCGTGATTTTATAACTTACTTTCTTTTGTTATAGTGTAGAAAAGCCAGACTATCTGA
>PLML01000019.1 GCA_003141525.1 Bacteroidales bacterium | reverse complement strand
TGGTTTCTTCTACCGAAAAATCTGTTTTAGCAGGTTTCTCAATACATTTAAATGCCATTGCTTCAGTGACTGAAAAAGATGAAATCGTCAGAAAAAGCACAAATAAACTAACCCGAAGAATAATTTTGCAAAACATTTGAACCTCCTTTTTTTTTAAAAATAAAAAAACCTGCAAAAACTTCATTTTTCGATGCCGTTGGTTAAGAAAAATATATTTATTAGTTTTCTAAAAACACGGTTTTTGCCCCCTCTATATATCTAATAATCCATCACGTCATAACATTGCGGTTTTATACCTGCACATAACTATCCCATGGCAACCACTATTTTTAATTGAGTTCAGCTACAAATATTTCACCCTGTGAAATAGCAAAACTAATATTTCACAGGGTGAATCATTTACGGAAGCATCCATAACCATATATTAATCAATCATTTCTGTCCTGATATCAGCTTTTACATGATTTTATTATACAAAAGCAAGAATTGGAATATTAAAGATTCTTTAAATATGTCACACTATCTCTTAGGGTAGCGGGGTCAGACTCCATTTCGATAAAGACCACTTTCAAGCCACCCTCTTTTGATGCAGCAAAAAAATCTTTCCAATCAATGATACCTTGTCCTAAAACAACCTCTTTCGTTGAATCATTGGGTGAATAATCCTGCAGGTGAGCTGAAATAAAACGTCCCGGATATTTTCTAAAATATGTCGATGCTTTATAACCCAATGTTATAACCGCTACCTGGAACTGCATCTTCACCAAATCGGGGTTCAATTCGTCTAACAATAAGTCATAAACCGGCCTGCCGTTAATTTTTGTCTCAAATTCATTGTTGTGATTATGATAAGCTGCAATTAATCCTGCTTTCTTAGTCTTTTCTCCAACAATATTCATTTGTTCACAATTCTTTTTGAGTTTATCATAATCGGGAGAACCCAAACCACCTGAACAAACCATATATTTAAGTCCTAACTGATGGGCGAAATCAATCCTCTCATCTAAATTATCATTCAGTTCCGTTAACTGAAAATGACAACTGATACAAGATAAACCAGAGTCTCCAATGATTTGTTTTAGCTCTTTCCCGGAATATTTTACAAGCGGCCCAAATCCCGCATTTTTATATCCGGAAGGAGAACACATCTCCACTTGCTGATAGCCATAACCTGCCATTCTCTTACATACTTCTCCTATATTTTTGCCTATCTCTTCTCTAAGCACATAGGATTGAAAACCGATGGGTAATTTTACCAATTTTCCATCTGTTGCAGCAAGTAACGAAACCGGAAGTTGTGATAATAAACTCACGGCGGCTAAACTTAAAGTACCCTTTTCTAAAAATTTTCTTCTGTTCATTTTAAAGTAGTATTAAATTATTTAACTATCAAAGTGATTCCGGAGACCAACCGTCACGATATTGCCGCGAAAGCATGCTATTAAGTTCAGACTGATTTATGATTTTTCCATTTTTTGAATCAAATTTCAGTGTTTTTCCCGATCTTAGAGCAACCGAGTAGAGGGTGGAAGCATCGCAAATGTGCATGGCTTCACGAAAACTGCCCCCTGTTTGCTGTCCACTTTTACAAGCATTAGCAAAGATTTGTATTCCATGTAATTTTTCATTTCCGGCAACAGGGTTTCCATCTTTCTTATCTCCCAGAAATTCGAAATCTCTGGTAATTATTTGTGGATTCCCCAGTTCGAATGAAGAGATAATCTTCCCCTTATCTCCTACAAACATCATTCCCTCTTTCGGAAAAGCCTGGTTAGTATCATAAAACTCTTCCGGAACCGTAGGTTTCATTCCACCATCGTACCAAATAAGATCCACCGCAGGCCGGGATCCTTTTGCCGGATATTTAAAAAGGACTCTACTTGCTGTTGGATAAGAATAATCATTATTAACAAGAGATGCCACCTCATTATTCTTAATCTCACAAATATGAGTGGAATATGGGTCAATAAGCACAGGATGCTCTAACTCAAGAGCCTTAAAAACAGTCCAGAGGCTATAATAACCCACATCAGAAAACGAGCCACCTCCAAAATCATACCAACTTCGGAATGTCATATTGGTATAATGTGGATGATAGGGACGAAATGCCTCCGGACCTAACCATAAATCCCAATTGAATCCATCGGGTACAGGCGGGGTTTCGGTTGGTATAAAATCATATTGCGGCCAAACCGGACGATGTGTCCAGTTATGAATCTCTTTTAGTGTTCCAATCTGTCCTTCATTTATCCACTTCATCACCTGATCCATTGATCCATTGGTATCCCAGGGTATCAGGTGAGTTATCACTTTAGATTTTTTTGCCATTTCAACCACTTCTCTGCCTTCCAGCAATTTGGTTGACAGCGGCTTATGCATTACGACATGTATGCCTCTTTTTATAGCAGCCATTGCAATTATACCATGAAGATGATCGGGTGTCATCACTTTAACGGCATCCAAATCTTTCTCTTTATCAAAAAGTTCACGGAAGTCAGCATAAGTCCTGCACCCTTTATAACCAGTGTTATTCCGGGAATAAAAGGCATCTACCACCTGTTTGCCAACGATTCTGCCACCGGGAATAGAATTATTCCCCGGAGGGGTCCAATTGGGATCATTTAGCACCTCTCTCACCTTATTCCTCAGGGATTTCGGATCCCAGTCATGGTAGCTATAAGCTTTTTCCTGAGGGTCACATACAGCAATTACATTAAAATCAGCTACATTTAACAAATCGAACATCTCACGAAGCCCTTGAGATCCAACGCCTATATAAGCTAAATTTATTTTATCACTCGGAGCAACCCGATTAACACCTCCAAGTACATGCCTCGGTACAATGGTTAGTCCCAATCCGGCACTTGCCATTGTGCCAATGAATTTTCTTCGATTCAGGGGTACTTTACCAATGCTCAGTTGTCCCGTTTTGTTTTCGGCAACATTCGAAATTGAATTCCTCTGTTCATGATTTTTTTTCATGAGATTATCTTTAAAATTTATGTGTAATGAAATTTTAATTTAACATTTAAAAAANNAGTGATGTAAATTATTTATCATTAGGGTGTTAAATAAAAGTCAACAAAAAACATCATTTTCATGATGAAAAATACTAATAATAAATCATACAACCAAATAAAAATAGTTATCGTTTAATTTAAGGCAGTAACATCAAAAAATATTCATGGCTCAATACCGTAATTAATTAAATATATCGCTCCGGCTTTTCGAAGGAGATTCAATACTTAAA
>PLML01000140.1 GCA_003141525.1 Bacteroidales bacterium | reverse complement strand
AATGCCATTGCAATAATTAAAACTTGTCTCATTTTTTAAGTAAAATTAAAGAATCAATATATCCAAAATATCCAAAATCTTTCTAATAAAATGTTATTCAACCTGGAATCGGGCTATCAAATGAAACCTAACTGGTGGTTTGGTTAGTTGCCCTCCATGTCAGGGCTAGGTGAAGCAGTTAATCAAAGCATCGTCCGAGTTATGCTTAGGCTTTTAATGTCATGATGCTATAGTCATGATATAAATAGGCAGTCTTGTGAACGGAAGTAACTAGTCCATAAAATTGGGTATGAAATTAAATTCATTTAATAATGTATACCAAATTTTCAAGTTTTAGGCTCTTATTTTGAGATGATTTTATAGAAATGTCCTTAATAACAATGTGTCTGGGTTTTGAATCATGAAGTTGTACTTTCGAAAGGGCACTTTTCATTTTATCAGTAATCTTATTTGAATTACTTACTTCTTCATAATCCGATAATCCATCTGAAAATGCCAAAGTGAATCTAACTATAGAGAATTCCTTATTATTAACTGAAATTTCATTCAATTTTAAGAAATCCGCGATTTTTATTGTGTCATTAGTCTTATATCCAGGTATCATAGCCCGAACATTGACATTACTCTGAGAATTAGCAAAAAGGGTTGCCGCAATAAACACGAGAGATAATAAATACTTTTTCATAATCTTAAGTTTAAATTGAGTATACTTATTTTGGACTTTCTCTAATTAGTGACTCAAACAATGTAAGATATACAATATTAGCTTATTAACGCCTTAAATTCGAATTTATTTCATTAAAGATGCATCTTTTTGTACCTAGCCTTTTCAATCAGTGCTTCTGATCAGATTTTTGTCTGCCCACCTAGAAGAGCAGGATGTCAGGTCAAATTATACTAATCTCGATTGATTGGCAAAAACCACCATACAAATGTCTCGCTTGTGTAAATACTCAATTCTTTGAGAGTTATGATTAGGCGTTTATAGTCGAGTCAATAACTGTCTTGTAACGTGCTGACGCTTAAGTATAACGGCCCGGCGGTTTAATTAGGTTGCCGTCAGTGTCCGGGTTGGCATGCGTTTTTGCAAATCCCGATAGGTGGACGAGCACCCACTGGTCACGATGAAACAGTCTTGACGGTACCAAATCCCTATAAATGGACGATAGCTATCTGGTCACTATGAACCTGTAGGATTAGTTAGGATACCAAAATATTTATAAGAGAGAGACTGTGGGGTGATTACGGATTAGCTGAGCTGGGGAGGCAATAAATTAAATCCTCCAAGTAAGCACAAGTATTTTGCTATTTATTCTCGCTTATGAGTTTCTATAGAGTAGGAATATCATTACTTCCTGACTGACATTTAAATTTCATATATTTTTTCCACTTTTGTATTCATTTCAATTGTCGGATGAAGTGAAAACAGGAGGGGGAAAATAATAATTAAATGCCAATTAAAAATATAATTTTTGACTTTGGTGGGGTTTTGATTGACTGGAATCCCAGGTACTTTTATAAAGATGTCTTCAGTGACACGAAAGAGATGGAGTATTTCCTCAGTGATGTATGGAGTCCTCAATGGAATATGAAGCACGATGCCGGATTTTCATTTTCTGAGATTACTCATGAACTTCAGGAGCTTCATCCTAAGTATAGAAATGAGATTGAAATGTATCAGCATAACTGGGAGGTAATGATAAAAGGTGAAATATCTGAAAATACAAAATTGCTGAATCCCCTAAAATCAACATACAGATTGTTTGGATTAACAAACTGGTCGGTTGAGGCATTTCCTATTATTTATCACAAATATGAGTTTTTTAAAGTTTTCGAAGGTATCGTTGTATCAGGTGAGGAAAAGGTAGTAAAGCCAGGAAAGGAAATTTATCAATTACTGATGAACAGGTACGGTCTTCTTGCAAACGAGTCGTTGTTTATTGACGATAGTTTGAAAAATATTGAAACAGCAAATGAGCTTGGGTTCAGCACAATTCATATAAATGGAACCCAAAGTCTGAAAGAACAGTTAATAAGCCTGGGATTAATCTAAGCGTAGCAACACCATGTTGTGGCCAGTCTTTGCAAAGTCCCGGTAGACGGACGAGCGTTTGGTGTCATGATGAAGCTTTCCAGATGGCGTGGTCCCGATAAGTGGGCAGGATTTGTCATGTCACGATAAAGTTGTCAAGGTGGCGTGCAAAAACCATGACAACTGAGCGTCGGCCCGCAGCCCTATTGACTTTGTCTCGACAGCAGGATTGGTCAAGGTGACAGAAGATTTTATAAGTGGGTTGGTGTTTACTCGCATAGATTTTTGGAGTTGACTGAGAAGTTGTCCGGGCTGACGAAGGCAATTAAGCACCGTCCGAGTTAGCGGAGCGTTTTTTTATTAGTAATCAAGCTATTTCAGGTTGATTTTCATTTTCTTTGTCAAGGAAAGATCCCAAGTTATTTTAAAACTACTCCCCATTCTGTTACGCAAAAACCAGTTCTTTTAAATTGAGTATTTTCCATAGGAATATTGATCTTATTGTTAGAATCAGTCGTGACGCCTTTGATTATATAAAACAATCTTAAAATGCTATCAGGAGTTTTAGAAATATCAAGTTTTAACACTGTTTCTATAATTTTTGATTCCTGAGGGTAAATTTCATAATATTCAGAATTTGTCATTCGGGGAATCCAATAGTTTATAAAGTCTTTTATCTCTCTCCCATTGAAGCCATATTCCAACATATTATTTGTAAAAAATGCCTCCAATTCAGATCTCTTAATGGTCCAACCTTCATTTGTTTGCCATACGTCAGGTTGTTCGCTTTCATAAAACAAGAATTCATATTTATTATTAATGATTCCAGATGTATCAACATCTACTACCCAGCCACTTCCATAAATAGGAATTGATGTAATGATTTTACCTCCATGCGGAAAATTCAGTCTAACACTTATTTTGGATTTCTCAGTGGGATAGAGGTAAATATTTGGTTTATAGGCGACTATTCCGCATGTATCACATACAGGTTTGTCTGGTTTGCAACTATGGAATGGGATCGAAAATAATAATATTAATCCCACAATAATAATCTGAAGACCCAAAAGATTTAAAATAGTTTTTTTCATTAGAGTAGGGTTTGATAATTATTTAACAATTTTGATGCCAATAAATTTGTCATGGCTATGATTAAGGAAAAGAATAGTCGGATTTTTCTCACTTTTAATACATTTCCCTTAATAAGTGGGAGCATATTTTAATCGTTTTAGGTACTTGGTATTATTTAGTTAGCGGGCGTTATTTTTACAAGATTATCAAGTCTGTCAAATTGATCAAATTTGTCTAGAAATACGGTCACTGTCAAGATGCAACAAATTGGTAGTCACTAGTCCCGAGGTTTTGAGCGAAGCCCGCTAACGCCCTGCGGTTTAATTAGGTGCCGTCCGTTTCGAGGTGCCGCGTTTTTGCAAAGTCCCGATAAGTGAAAGAGCGTTTGGTGTCATGATGAAATAGTCCAGACGGCGAGCAAAAAACAAGGCACCAGCGCATCGGCCGCCAGCCCTATTGACTCTGTCTCAGTTGCAGGATCAGTCCGGAAGCCACAAGATTTGATAAATTGAAATGAATGTTCTCGCTTAGACTTATGAGCCGACTGAGAAGTTGTCCGGGCTGACGAAGGCAATTAATTAAAGCACCGTCCGAGTTATGTTTAGGCTTTTAAAATTATCAAATGTTGGATTTTATCAAGGTTATACTGTTCTTCTTCTGGTTATAAAAGATTACCAAATTATCTCCTGACAATTCATAAGTTTCCGCTTGTACTATTGATCAGAATAATCGTCCCCATTCAGGTTCATTGATATCAGTCCAAACGCCATCTTTTATTACAATTTTATTGTCAGGTGATATCACGAATTTTCCAACAAACCCATTAGTCACATTTTTCACAGAAACATCGCCCCCTGTTGAGGTTGGTTTGCTGAAACTCATCGTGTTGTCTCCATTATTAAATTCTATCCAAGTATTAGTGTCTGTCTTTAAAATCTTAGTCGAGTTTACATTATCATCAAATGAAACTACTTTCCAAGATCCAATCATGTTAGGAGGAACTAAGTTTTCATTTTTTGTGCACCCACTAAAGTGATAAGTGACAAAAATGAGTAATAATGCTTTTAAGGTTGTCGTCAGGTTATTCATAATGTTTGGAATCTAGTGATTTTCTTGTTTTCATAATCAAAAACTATGCCAGTTTGTTAAATATCAGAGCCTTAATGTTGATTACAACCCAAAATCAAATTTCTAATATTCTGAGTTCTGATGTTGTTTTGCCAGCTCAAGTTGTCCGAATAATAATTAAGATTTTTATCCAGTGCTGTATGTTTAGGCGTTTTTTGTCTAGACGGACGTTATCTTTCGTGTCAGGCGAATATGTCTAGGAATAAGCTTTGTGATCGGCCCCTGCTTAAACATAACGGGAGTCTGTCTAATAACCTAATTCTTATAATTTTTTATTTGGATACCTATACATAAAAAATTTCAAATATTCGATTCTCAAGGACTTCATTTTAGTTATTAGATAGTCTGACGGCCCGGCAGTTGAGGGAGTTTGCGTTACCGTTGAAGCCATCCGGTTGATCGTCCCGGTTGTAAGCCGGTATGGCGCAATATTTGCCATCACGGTGTGCGTGGAATTTTGGGATCGCGGTACACGCAGATAATTAATTGATCTATAGGATGTATGTTAGCTTTTTCTCTGTCAAGGTAACATGGCAAATACCGTGATAAAAGCACTTTTTGTTCACGATTTCAGTCGCCTGGTTGTCTAAGCTAAGTTTCGTCATTTGGCTTGTGAAACTACTCTTCTTAATATTTTCATATATGTCTGTTCACTGTCCCGGTTGTCCCAAGCTGCTTTAAAATGCTCTATTAGTGATTTAACATCAGTTTCAATTGTAGATTTCCAAAGGTTTTGATTATATTCATAAACGCGTAGCATATTGTCAACATCAAATATTATACCAGTATCCTTTGTCTTAATGAGAGCAACGGGTAAATCAGCATTCATTCTCATTCCAAGTTCAAACAAAACATTAGGATTATGGTCGGTTAAATCAGCAATAACGAGGTCTGCTTCAAGTAAGTCATTTACAATAGTTGAATGAATTACATCAGAGCCCTGCTTATTTGCTGTTTCAACATTGAAACCAGCATCAATACCCGCTGGTATTAGCAAACTATTCAGGACTTCTTTAAAAAAACCTTCTGGTCGTTTGTTCTCTTTTTCAGTGAAAGGCATAATGACAAATGCTTTCAATTTAGTTTTCATTCCTTTCTTGGTCTCGCCAACAATTATTGATGAGGAAGGAACGAGTCCATTTTTTTGTACTGTCTGCAAAGTGATATTGTCAAACTGAATGCCTTTTGTAATATTCAGGTCTTTACAGTTTTCACTGAAGACTTTAGAAAATTCCTCATGAAAATCAGGGTGAAGTTTAAATTTATCTTCAAGGGTATTCCCTAAATATTTCATCTCTGGCAGATTGTTTCCTTTATAGTAATCAAGGACATTTTTGAAGATCTCAATTTTTAAGAATGCTTCAAGTTTCTTTTTGTTTTCTGTTTCCAGATTCGGTGCATAAACAAGTTGTCTCCCAAAATCAGTTAGAGCGATTTCCTTTGAAAATCTCGTTCCTGTAGTCAATCCAAAATCACGAGATGCTGCACTGTAGTAATAAAACTTGTTTGTTTCACCAATCTTTATTGCTCTTCCAACTTCTTTTGGTGACCATGCATTACCTCCGTTTATTTCTTTTATTTTTTGAGGTATGATTAAACACTTGTCGAGCGTTATAGATGGATAATTCCTTATAGGTTTCGCTGATTTAGTTTTCGTAACTTTCTTAAGACCTCTTTTTGAAGATTTCTTCTTGGCAGTTTTTTTAACTATTGAATTGCCAACTCCGTTTACATTTGTAGTCTCGTCTGTCATGATGAAAATTGTTTATTATTCAAAGATAATCATTTTGTTACACCAGTTGATATTTACATAGTCAGGCATGGCATTGCAGCCAACTCGTTTTTATAAGAATAAAAATCAATTAAACCTACTACCAGTTGTCAGGTATGGTTACCTGGGACTTTCTGATCTCATACTTCTCTTAATTAGTCTTTCCAAATCCCCATCTTATTCCAGTCTCATCACAGCACATCCCCGTCAGTCACAGAAGCATTTCACCAACAATCCGGCGCATCCTCAATGTTTAAAGGCTTTTGTCTGACTCTTCACAATCGATACTAAAGTTAAACAAAAAATTAGAATGGATATATAGAGTTGATTGAATTATAGAATAAGGGCCCCCGGCGGAATATCATTTACCAACCGGGACGGAATCTTTATTCGTAATCAAGAATCTGATTAAACTGCTATGCACTTGGTGTATGGTCATAGCGATGATCGTTGTCATCTGAATTGTCGAAAATAAGGTAGATAATCCAAATTATAAAACAGATTGTTAAGAAGATTTTCATTTGACATTTATAAATAAGTGAAATAGAATTCAATGCATGTTAGAAAAATACTCCGGCAATATACCGGAGTATTATAAAGTACAATTACAAGCCTGGATCAGCATCGCTAAATGAATCTGAATCGTCAAATTCACAAAGTTGGATGATATCCCAGCAGTCATCACAAGTATTCACAGAGTCAGAAGAAATGAATCCTTCTGCAATTAAATCGAGCGTTTCGTCACATGGACAGAAGTACTCGCCACACTGGCTACAACGGATTTTCATCTGCCTCTATATTATAAGGTCCCAGAATCAGCATAGGAGAAGTAATCATCTTCAGTTGATATGATAAGATGATCTAGGAGCTGAATATCTAATAAATTTCCAGCCGCTTTTATCTTCTCCGTTATCTTATTATCTGATTCACTTGGATTAAGATTACCTGAGGGATGGTTATGGCAAATGATTGTGCCACAGGCGTTTGCCTTAATAACTGCCTGATAAATTAATCTTACGTCCGTGACTGTTCCAGATAGTCCTCCTTTAGAAACAGGGAATATACCTAGGACTGAGTTTGACCTGTTTAAAAGAAGGATCTTAAATTCTTCGAGAAAATCTATAGTTTCCGGATTCCAGCTGTCCATAAATATCTTGTGGGCATCCTTGCTGGAAGTGATCTTTATTCTCTCTGAGGGTTTTACCTTATTCCGGTACGACAATTGGACCTCAGATACAGTAATCTGTTGTTGTGTTTTCATAATAAAATTATTAAGGATTAATAAAAATGAAAAAGCCCGGCCGCTCGGACCAGGCTAATAGTTTTAAAACAAAAAATTCCCATGAAATTAATCATGAGATAAAAATCACTCACCGTGGCGAATTGTCCTGAACGCTTCGTGACAGAAAGCTGGGGGTGCCGCAGCGATAAAGCAAAATTTGGCTACAACCGTAAGGCTTGATTTTGCTGTTCGCGAGGCATTGCTTTTTTGCAAACCCGGCACGTCACGTTAAGCGGAAGGACCGCAGGTGAGTCTTAACACGATTGCGACTAGTCCGATTTGCCAGGGATACAGCTGTGGATTTTACTCTTATCCCTGTGCAAAGAGAGGAACAGGAGCATCTTTTTTTACCTGGTTAAATAAAATTTACAATATCCCCTGCTCCTCAAGCCATTTCCTTACTCTTTCATGCTCTGCTTGGGTTTTTGCTTCAATGTCCCTGGTAATCTGCTGAAACTCTGGCTCATTTCTGATGCTGTCGAACAAAGGATCAGTTTTTATAAATGTTACCATCCATAAAGGCATCCGCTGGAATTGATTAAAAATTCTCAAATTTTTATATGCTTTATCCTTCTCTCCTTTGAAAGCATATATGCCTGCAAGATCATAATATGTATATGAAATTTGTCCACTATATAATCGCTTCATTTCAATCGACCTGATACAATTTTTTATTTGTTCATTGAAATAGTATTCAGCCTCTTTTTTATAGCCATTTTGCCAGTAAGCATATCCTATGCGTTGCAAACCAGCTATATTGATTCCTCCCTTGGCTTTCATTATTTCAATATACTTTTCCCAATATTTTAATTCTTCTTTATACTGACCAAGAAATTCGTAATTTTGGCATAATGTATACAGTATACCCTCATTGGTTGAATCTATCGCATAGGCTTTTTTTTCAAGTTCAATGGTTTTATTGTAATTTCCTTCAAGATCAGCTAAACTAAGATAATATCCCAGTGAATCTCCATCCAATTTCAATTTGTCCAGATAATATTGCTTAGCTTTATCAGGAAATCCAGCACTAAGATATGCCCAACCAATATCTCCTAATAAAGAGGGTAATTCTGCTCCATGATTAAGGGATGCAGCTTTTTGAAAACAATAAATCATATTAACAAGGTCAGTACTATAATAAGAGAAGTTTCCTTTTTCAAAATAGGCTATCCAATCGTTTGGGTTGAGTTTTATGGCTTTATTAAATTCTTCAATAGCCTGTTCTGGTTTCCCGATTTCATTATAATATTTTCCTCTTAAAGTATGTGGCTCAGACAAATGAGCGTCATGTGAAATAGCAATATTTGTAAGTACCAGAACAGAATCCAAATAATTTTTTGAGAAATATTCCTTTTCTTTCCCAAGGTGTTTATCCCAATATACCCTTGCCAGACCTGAATATGCCTTAGCAAATGTTGAATCATATTTCAATGCTTTATGATAGAAATATTCGGCTTTTTGCAATGCTGCCCTATTACTATTATCAATCCAATGTTTTGTATGTTCTTCTCTTCCCTGCTGGTAAAAATCATAAGCTGTCAGGTTTGTTGTTGGTATTTTATTTATGAGTTGTTTTTCCTCAGGGGTTATAATTGTTTTCAGTTCTGCTGCTATTGACTGTGCAATTTCACTTTGCATACTAATAATATCACTCGTTTCACGTATTTCACGATCATATGATTTGCCCCATATATGCTTTTCATTATTTGCAACAATTAATTGTATCCGAAGAACGAACTTATTGCCATATTTTTGACCACTTCCTTCAACGATATAATTTACATTCAGTTTTTTTGCAATTTCAGGCATAGATTTAGTAGTATTGTTTCTGAATTGTTCAACTGAATTACGGGAAAGAACCCTGCTGAAATCACTGATCTTTTGAAGATTATTGAGTATTTCTTCCATGACACCATTCAGGAAGTAAGTTGTCGAATCATTAGGACTGTCATTTCTAAAAGGTAAAACTGCAATAGATTTTTCAAGCTGTTCTTTTAGTTTAGAAAATTTCGGGATTAAGAAATAGCCAAGCACAATAAGTGCTAATATAATTCCAGATGCAACTATGATTTTTGTTTTATTACTTTTCTGAGGTACTGATATTGGATTAAAAACTTCCTTTGGTAATTCTTCTTTTTGTGGGGTATGTTGCCCAATAGCAGTTATAATCTCTTTTATTGAATTAGCAACTTTATTTATTTGATCACGATAATATGTCTTGTTTAGATTGTCCTGCGGGTGATCTTCATTGACTCTTAATGGTCTGTTAACTCCTGCTGATTTATAGATAAAGTCGACACTACGTAGCACTCCTCCCAAAATAGATTCACATAATTTTATATCATTAGTATCCAAATCATATATCTTCACAGGCAATACTCTGCTTGCAACGTTACCACTTGGTAGTTTTACCTTTAATCCAAACTGATCTTGAGAGGCTTGTTCAACAAATGCTTTGAACTCATGCTCCCATGCGAATGATTTAGGGTCACAATAGGTGCGAGAGATTATTGGAATAAAGATCAGACACTTTAGTTTATCCTGAAGGGAAGCGTCTACATCATGTGTTTCTAAAAGTCCATCGTGAGGATTAATGTCAAAATAAACACTGATCTCTT
>PLML01000114.1:1938-50718 GCA_003141525.1 Bacteroidales bacterium | reverse complement strand
TCACATATTGTGGAGAATGGAGCTGATTGGTTTAAAGGACTGAGCCTTACAGGCACTGGTGGTACAAAACTTTATGGAGTTAGTGGAAAAGTGAAAAATCCCGGGATATGGGAACTACCGCTGGGAATAACCATGAGGGAACTTCTTGAGGAGCATGCGGGGGGAATGGCAACTGGACACAAATTCAGAGGTGCATTGCCGGGTGGAGCCTCTACGGACTTTCTTATTGAAGAACATCTCGATGTGAAAATGGATTTTACGACTGTGGCCGCAGCAGGCAGCAGGCTCGGAACCGGAACAATGATAATCCTTGATGATAAAACTTGTCCTGTCGCATTTATTCATAATGTTGAAAGGTTCTTTGCTCTTGAGAGTTGTGGTTGGTGCACTCCATGCCGCGAAGGACTCCCATGGGTTGAAAAGATGCTTGCATCAATTGAGAAGGGTACCGGCAAAATAGAATATCTTGATCTTCTGAATTTTAATGCAAAGTATATGAGTCCGGGTAATACGTTCTGTGCTCATGCACCTGGTGCTGCTGAACCTTTGCAAAGTGGGCTGAAATATTTTCATGATGATTTTGTAAAGCATATCACTGACAAAAAATGTCCCTGGAGGTAAGGATGGTAAAGATCACGATAGACGGAAAATATTATGAAGTAAAACCCGAGAAAAATCTTCTCGAGTCCTGTCTTTCGATTGGGATAGACATTCCCCATTTCTGTTTCCATCCTGCTCTCGGTTCAGTTGGTGCCTGCAGGCTATGCGCGGTAAAGAAATTCAGGGATATAGATGATACGAAAGGCCGTATTGTAATGTCATGTATGGAACCTGTAACAGAAGGACTGATTGTTTCAGTTGATGATCCTGAGGCAAAAGCATTCAGGGCTTCTGTAATTGAGAGCCTTATGACCAATCACCCTCACGATTGTCCTGTTTGTGATGAAGGGGGAGAATGTCACTTACAGGATATGACAGTGATGACCGGCCACAATTACAGACGTTTTGATTTTCCCAAACGGACATATAATAATCAGGAGTTGGGGCCATTCATCAGTCATGAGATGAACCGTTGTATTCAATGCTACAGGTGCGTAAGGTTCTACAGGGATTATGCAGGAGGGAAAGATCTTAATGTCTATGCCTCCAGGAATCATGTTTATTTTGGGCGGCATGAGGATGGGCCACTTGAAAATGAATATAGCGGAAATCTTGTTGAGGTATGCCCCACAGGTGTTTTCACAGATAAAACATTGAAGAGACATTTCACACGCAAATGGGATCTGTCAAATGCTCCTTCAGTCTGTGTACATTGCAGTGTCGGATGCAATACAATTGCAAGTGAACGATACGATTCCCTGAGGCGCATAATGAGCAGATACAATGGAGCTGTTAACAGATATTTCATTTGCGACAGGGGCCGGTTCGGTTATGAATTTGTAAACGATGAAAAGCGGATTGAAACTGCACAGATCAGTCCGGGAAAAAATAAGAAACCGGAACCAATTGAAAACGAACAGCTGCTTTCATCTCTGCATCAGTTATTTTCAAGGAATAAAAAAATTATTGGAATAGGTTCTCCCAGAGCATCCCTCGAGTCGAACTTTGCATTAATGTCTCTGGTTGGTAAAGAGAGCTTTTATCACGGCATTTCAAAAAAGGAGTACCTGTTAACCAAAACAGTTTCAGACTTCTTACAGAATAGCGGTGTACATACTCCTTCATTGAAACAAATTGAAAAAGCTGATGCAATTCTGGTCCTTGGCGAAGATCTGATTAATACGGCGCCTATGATCGCACTTGCTTTGAGACAGGCTGCACGAAATGAACCTGATAAAGAAGCAAAGGGGAAAGGTATCCCATTATGGAATGATGCATCGGTAAGAGAACTGGCACAAGATAGCAGATGTCCGATTTTTATTGCCACCCCTTTCAATGATTCTCTTGATGAAATTTCAAAAAACATATTTCATGCCTCATCTGCAGAAATTGCAAATCTGGGGTATGCTATTGCTCTCGAGCTGGATAAAAAAGTACCGGGTGTAAAAACCTGGGGAAAAGATATTCAGAAGCTGGCCGGGATTATCGCACTTTCTTTGAAAAATGCAAAGAATCCGTTGATCATATCCGGCGTTAGTTCAGGCGTTGAGGGGATAATTCATTCAGCGTTAAACATTTCCATGGCGCTTCTTTCAGTTGGTTCAAATGTTATGCTTAGTCTGGTTTTGCCGGAATGTAACAGCATGGGACTTTCATTTCTACCAGGCAAATCATTTGAGGAGGCTGTCCTGGCGGCTGAAGATAAAGAGATTGACACACTTGTTGTACTTGAGAATGATCTATACAGAAGAGCAAGTGAAGAATCAGTCAATGAACTGTTTGACAGAAGCAATCACGTAGTTGTTCTTGACCACCTTATTAATAAAACAACACAGAAAGCTGATATTTTATTACCCGCCGCAACATTTGCCGAATCGGAAGGTACTATTGTGAATAATGAAGGTCGCGCTCAACGTTTTTATAAAGCAATTTACAGTAAAAACCAGGTAAAGGAAAGCTGGAGATGGATAGAGAATTTTTTAAAGATCAGCGACGAAAATAATTCTGTTTCATGGAACAGGTTGGACGATGTTGTTGATTCTCTGGTTAATGAATTGCCTCTATTCTCAAAGTTAAAGAAATACATGCCTGATGCAGACTTCCGGATGCTGAACTCGAAGATACCAAGACAGACAATGCGTTACAGCGGCAGGACTGCAATGAATGCGAATATTACTGTAAGTGAACCAAAACTTTCACAGGATCTGGATTCCCCTTTATCCTTCAGCATGGAGGGACAACAGGAAAATCCACCTTCATCACTTGTTCCGTTTTACTGGACACCAGGATGGAACTCTGTGCAGGCTATGTATAATTATCTTGATGAACCTGATGCCTCCATGAAAGGAGGCGACCCGGGAGTCAGACTTATTGAACCGTCCGGAGGAAGCAAAAATATTTATTTCAATCAGGCCAAAGGGATCACAGAAGTTCAGAAAGATGAATGGCTGATTGTTCCTGTATACAAGATATTTGGAAGCGATGAGCTTAGTTCCGTCAGTTCCTCCATATTACAGAGAATTCAGGAACCATTTGTGCTGATGAATCAAAAAGATGCGGATATGATCACTTTAAATGATGGTGACTATGTTCAACTTGAGATCTTAAAAATTAGTTTAAGAGTAAAAGTTAAAATTGAAAATAGCTTTGTTACGGGATTAACCGGTTTGTCTGTAAATTTACCAGGGATGCCTTTTATTGATATTCCGGGTTTTGGGAAATTTCATAAACTATAAATTACTGTTCATGAAATATGTCTTTATAATAGCAGGAATACTTTTAATAGTATTGTCTATTGCAGCCGGACTGATTTGGGTAGAGAGAAGGCTTCTTTCAGTATGGCAGGACAGACTGGGTCCGAATCGCGTTGGCCCGTTCGGTCTGGGACAGGTAGTTGCCGATACAATAAAATTATTCTTTAAAGAGGATTGGGTACCTCCCTTTTCAGACCGGCCGGTTTTTGTACTTGCTCCTGGAATACTTATGATCACGATTCTGTTAACCTTTGCGGTTGTACCTTTTGGTCCAGATTTCTATGTGTTTGATTCAAATATTGGTATTCTGTTTTTCCTTGGTAATTCATCGCTGGGTGTTTACAGCATTGTACTGGGCGGCTGGGCTTCAAACAACAAGTATTCATTAATTGGCGCAATGAGAGCATCAGCACAAATGCTTACCTACGAAGTATTCATGGGTCTTTCCCTGATGGGAGTGGTAATGATGGCAGACAGCTTTAGCTTTTGCAAAATAGTTGAAGCACAAAAGGGTGGCTGGTTCTTCATACCACAGTTTATTGGTTTTATAGTGTTCTTTATTGCAGGTATTGCTGAAACTCACAGGCTACCCTTTGATATTCCCGAAGCTGAGGGCGAACTTATTGCCGGCTATCATTCTGAATATTCCGGTATGAAGTTCGGAATGTTTTTCGTTGGTGAATACCTCGGAATTACACTTATATCTGCGCTTGTTTCCACATTGTTTTTTGGCGGATGGCTGGGACCTTCATTTCTTCCCCCGGTTTTCTGGTTCCTGTTTAAGACCTTCTTTTTTATTTGTGTGTTTATCCTGCTCAGGGCTTCATTGCCCCGGCCAAGATATGATCAGTTGATGGAGCTTGGATGGAAGATTTTATTACCACTGTCATTACTTAATCTATTGGTAACCGGCGCAATACTGATATTTTTAAAATGAAATCAAATATTAAAATATAGATCCTGGTATGATAAGTATTCTTCGAAGTATGTGGCTTACTTTCCTTCATGTTTTTCACAAAACAGAGACTGTGGAATATCCTGAAGTCAAGCCATATCTTCCTCCCCGTTACAGGGGAAGAATTATCCTTACCAGGGATGCTGAGAAGAAAGAAAGATGTGTTGCATGTTACCTTTGTGCAGCTGCCTGTCCAGTGGATTGTATTTCACTTCAGGCAACAGAAGATGAGCAGGGAAGGAGATACCCTGAATTCTTCAGAATCAATTTTTCAAGATGTATTTTTTGCGGCTTTTGTGAAGAAGCTTGTCCAACTTATGCCATTCAGCTTATACCCGATTTTGAGATGGCAGAGTATGACAGACAGAATATGGTGTATGAAAAGAAACATTTACTCATCAGCGGGGAAGGCAAATATACGGGATATAACTTCTATAAAATTGCAGGAGTTGAAATAGGTGTCAAAGGCAAAGGTGAGGGAGAGAATGAAGAGAAGCCTGTAGATATAAAAGAACTCTTGCCTTAATTAAAAGGAAGATAAGATGGATATGTTTTTCTATATAGCGGCCCTTGTTGCAATAATTTCAACTGTAATGGCCATTTCCGGCAGGAATGCTATTCATTCATTGCTTTATCTTATTTTATCTCTTTTAGCTATATCTGTGATTTTTTATCTATTGAATGCACCATTTATTGCGGCCCTCGAGGTAATAATTTATGCTGGCGCAATCATGGTGCTCTTCATTTTTGTAACCATGATGCTAAATATAGGACTTGAGAGAGAAGCTGAAAAGAAGTGGCTTGAACCTCGTATGTGGATTGTTCCCACAATTCTTGCAGCTGTTCTGTTAGTTAACCTGATCTTTGCATTAAAAAATGTCCAGACAATCCCTCCGGATAAAGAAGCAATATTACCAAAACAGGTAGGAATTTCACTCTTTACAACCTACCTGCTGGGGGTCGAAATTGCTGCTATACTACTGATGGCAGGAGTGATAGGAGCTTATCATCTTGGGAGTCAGAAGAAAAAAGTCAAACACCGTTTTCTCGAAATAAAATAGAATTATGCTTACAGTACCCGTCGAAACACAAATATTGTTTGCAGGAATACTCTTTTTCCTGGGACTGATTGGACTGTTAGTCCGCAGAAATATGATATTTATGCTGATGTCGATCGAGATCATGTTTAACAGCGCCGGACTTGTATTCATAATTGCCGGAACTCACTGGAAACAACCCGACGGGCAGGTCATGTTTATTTTTATATTGGCTGTGACTGCAGTCGAGGTAGCCATAGGATTAGCATTGATCCTTCAGGTTTACCATCATTTTAAGACACTTGATGCTGACGCAGTTAATAATTTAAAAGATCAAAATTAATTTAACCAGCGAATGACCACTATTATTGCCCTGATACCTGGTATACCTTTATTGAGCTTTCTAACTCTGGCTCTTTTCGGACATAAACTGAGCCGGAAGATTGCAGGTATTATAGGCGCCGGATCGATCGGTGTTATAGCTATTCTAACATTCATTATTGCAATAGAGTTTTTAAAATCCTTGCCTGAAGTCAAATCTTATTCAGTCGCCGTCTGGGAATGGATTAATGCCGGTAACCTGAAGGTCGAAATATCATTCAGTCTCGACGCTCTTTCACTGGTTTTCTGCTTTGTTATCACTTTCGTAGGATTCCTGATACACATTTACTCTATAGGATTTATGGCGAAAGATGAAGGATTCACAAGGTTTTTTGCGTACATGAATCTTTTTATCGGCTCAATGCTTATACTCGTCCTTTCCGATAATATTTTACTAATGTATCTCGGATGGGAGGGTGTGGGTCTATGCAGTTACCTGCTGATTGGCTTCTGGTATAAAGAGCCTGAAAATGGCTATGCAGCCAGAAAAGCCTTTATTATTACAAGGGTCGGGGATACTGCAATGATTATAGGTATTTTCATACTCTTCCTGAATTTTGGCACAGTCAATATAAACCAATTGATGCAACAAGCATCTGAAAAGTGGGTTCCAGGTTCTTCAATTGCAGTTCTGACTGCGGCATTATTACTTGGCGGGGCTCTGGGAAAGTCGGCCCAGCTACCCTTACAAACCTGGCTACCTGATGCCATGGCAGGCCCTTCTCCCGTGAGTGCATTGATACATGCAGCAACAATGGTTACTGCAGGTGTCTATCTGATTGCACGTACACACGTGTTGTTCAGCCTTGCTCCGGTTGTCCAGTCTGCAATAGCTATTATTGGCGTACTAACATTGCTGATTGCCGGATTCAGCGCTCTGGCGCAACACGATCTGAAAAGGATTCTTGCTTATTCTACAATAAGTCAGATAGGCTATATGTTTCTTGCTCTGGGTGTCGGTGCATGGTCCGCTGCAGTATTTCATTTCATGATACATGCCTTCTTCAAAGCCTTGCTATTCCTCGGGGCAGGAATAGTAATACTGGTTCTGAATGAAGAACATGATATTTTCAGGATGGGTGGTCTCAGGAAAAAAATGCCGGTTGTATTTTATACATTTTTGATCGGCTCTGCATCCCTTTCTGCTCTTCCACTGATTACAGCTGGCTTCTATAGCAAGGATCAGATATTGTGGTATTCATTCGCGTCACAAAGCGGAAGTATTATGCTTTGGCTTGCAGGAATCATCGGGGCTCTGTTAACCGCACTTTATTCCTTCAGGATGATATTTATAACATTCTATGGCGAAGCTAAAACCCAACCAACATTTATTCCGGGCAAAATAATGACTGTTCCGGTAATCATTCTCGCCGTTTTATCTCTTGTCGGAGGATTTGTAGAACTGCCGGCATCAATCGGTAATATTCATCTTTTTTCAAACCTGGTTGACAATACGTTACCTGTTATTATTACTAAAAGAGAAGAAGGTCAGGAGCTACTGTTTCAGACCCTGTCCGCCATAATAGCACTGTCAGGAATCTATATTGCATATTTAATTTATTTTAAAAAACCTGCACTGTCAGAACCCTATAGTCACAGCAAGATTAACAAATTCTTTGAAAAAGGATGGGGTTTTGATAAACTATATGATGCTCTGTTTGTAAAACCAATTGTCTGGCTTTCAGTTATCGATAAAAATGATTTTTTTGATCTGTGGAATATTGGATTAGCCCGGCTGGCACTTTTATTAAACCGTATACTTAGCAGTACTCAAAACGGGAAAATAAGATGGTATTTGTTGTCAATCGCTATTGGTATTGCGATAATATTAACTTATATGCTTAGCAAATGATACTTATTTATCTTATAGTTATATTATTGGCAGGAGCGTTTCTCGCATGGCTTACAGGAAAACGGAATCATATCTGGCCTCGTATAATTTCCTTTGTTGCATTGTCCACTGATTTGATTCTTATCATTTTATATCTTTTGCAATCAAACCCGTCGGATAAAGACTGGCTGATTGATATTAAGTTTAACTGGATTCCTGAATTCGGTATAAGCTTGCATCTTGCTCTTGATGGCTTAAGCCTCGTGATGCTCATTCTGACATTTTTCCTTGGGATAATTTCTGTTATTATTTCCTGGAAAGAGATAGATTCAAAAGTTGGGTTCTTCCATTTCAATCTTCTGCTTATTTTAACAGGAATTACGGGAGTATTTCTTTCACTTGATCTCTTCCTTTTCTATTTCTTCTGGGAACTGATGCTCGTCCCGATGTACTTTCTGATTGGTATCTGGGGACATGAGAACAGGACTGCCGCCTCTAATAAATTCTTTCTTTATACACAGGCAAGCGGACTCCTGATGTTTATCTCAATAATTACTTTATATTTTGTACACGGACATTCGACCGGGTTATATACGTTTGATTATCTGCAGCTGCTTGGAACCAGAATGGCTGATTCAACTGGTCTGCTGATAATGCTCGGATTCCTTGCAGCATTTCTGGTAAAATTACCTGTTGTCCCTTTGCACAACTGGTTGCCGGATGCTCATACCGAAGCGCCAACCGCTGGAAGCCTCATTCTTGCCGCGTTGCTTTTGAAAACAGGAGCTTATGGTCTTCTGCGATTTATAGTCCCATTATTCCCATCTGAATCGGTTACTTTCGCCCCAATTGGGATGTTACTTGGTGTTGCAGGTATCCTGTATGGTGCCAAACTTGCATTTGCGCAAACTGATCTGAAGCGCCTGGTGGCTTATACGAGTGTCAGTCATATGGGTTTTGTAATACTTGGCGTTTTTTCGTTTAATGAACTGGCTTATCAGGGAGTTGTTATTCAGATGATTGCACACGGAATAAGTACCGGGGCACTGTTTATATTAGTCGGGCAGCTTTACGAACGTATTCATACACGGGATATAAATAAAATGGGGGGTCTTTGGGAAAAAGCCCCGGTTATGGGTGCTATCGGGCTCATCTTCTCCATGGCATCATTGGGATTACCGGGATTGGGTAATTTTATTGCGGAACTCCTTATACTGATCGGAGCTTTTAAAGCAAATATACTGATGTCTTGTCTGTCAAGCCTGGGACTGATTGCAGCAACAATTTATTCTCTCCGGATTGTCCAGAAAGTCTTCCTCGGCAATAAAAATACTGACTGGAAAATTAATGATCTGACACTCCGTGAAAAAGTAGTTTCAGCTTTATTGGTTATTGCAATCGTCTGGTTAGGCCTGTTTCCGCAGCCTGTACTTGATACAGCTAAACCGTCCCTTTTGAAGACATTGATTAAACATAGAGAGATAACCTTTCAGAACCCGGGAAGTAACTCTGACAATGCGGAAAACATCCTTTGTGAACCTTCGTGTAACTCTTTGTGCACCTTGGTGGTAAAAGCTAATTCATTTAACCACAAAGGAACACAAAATAACACTAAGGGGAAAAAGTTAATATAAAGGACAATAACATATGACCGGTAAAGATTTTTTGTGTTTAATGCCCTTCCTCATTATTGCCATAGCTCCTGTTGTGATTATGATCGTAGTTTCTATTTTGCGAAATTACAGAGTTGTTTTTGGATTTTCTGTTCTGTCATTATTAGCGGCATTTTGTTCGATATTTTTTATTGTTCCGTCGGTTCCTCATACTATAGAGCCATTATTTATTATCGACAGTTACAGCCTGTTTTTTCTCGGAATAATTATCATTTCTGCATTGCTTGTTACATTCCTTTCTTATGATTATATAAAGCAACTTGATGGTGTCAGGGAAGAGTATTATATAATTATCTTTACTTCAACACTTGGAGCATCATTGCTGGCTGTTGCTAATCATTTCGTACTCTTTTTTCTTGGCATTGAAACGCTCAGCATCTCATTATATATACTCATAGCATTCCTGAGATATAAAAGCAATTCTATCGAAGCCGGAATTAAATATCTTATCCTGGCTTCTGTTTCTTCTGCATTTTTATTATTTGGTATGGCTTTGATATACACTGCATTCGGGACAATGCAATTTGGAGCAATAGCAGCAGCACTTGTCACACATGATCCGTTATCCCCGCTTGTTATATCCGGTTTTGGAATGATGATGGTTGGAATAGGTTTTAAGCTTGCATTAGTTCCGTTTCATATGTGGACACCCGATGTCTATCAGGGAGCACCTGCCCCCGTTTCAGCATATATAGCTACAGTTTCAAAAGGAGCCGTAATGGCAATATTGATAAGGTTCTTTTTTATTCTCAGAGGGTTCAATAACCATTACTTATTTATTGCAATTTCGGGTATCGCAGTACTTTCAATGTTCGTGGGAAACATACTTGCTATAAGGCAAAAGAACATAAAAAGGCTCTTAGGATATTCATCCATTGCAAATATGGGATACCTGCTAATAATATTGCTGACCGGCAGCAACAGAGGAATACAGGCTTCAATTTTTTATCTGATATCATATTTTTTTACAACAATCGGGGCTTTCGGTGTGATAACACTTCTTTCGACTAATGAATATGAAGCTGAAAAAATAGAAGATTTTAAAGGGCTCTTCTGGAAAAGACCATGGATCGCAATCGTATTTACACTCTCATTACTATCGCTTGCCGGAATACCCATAACGGCAGGTTTCATTGCAAAATTCTACATCATTCTCGAGGGCATGAAGGCAGGGCTTATGGTACTCATAATTTCAATGATAATCAATAGCGTCATAGGGTTATACTATTACCTCAGAATTATTACCATGCTCTTCTCCACTGCAAGTGATATTAAACTACCTGAACTTTCACTTATCGGCAATATTACCCTTGCTATTATCGGGTTTAGTATTTTAATCTTGGGTATTTATCCGGGCTGGCTTATTGAGATTATTATAAGATTTGTTAAGATGTAGCCGTTCAATAATATGCTCTTCAAGGTGAAATTACCTGATAAACATTTTTCATAGTTTAAATCTATTCATTTTTTTGCATTGCTTTTAAATCAAATTATTACTGGTTGAACTATAATATGGTTCTTGTGTTAATAATATAACAGCATTAAAATAACTATATGATTAATATCCCAAGAACAAATAAAAAAAGAGTTGTAATAGTTGGTTGCGGATTTGCAGGGTTAACCCTGTCCAAAAAACTTAAAAAAACAGGTTATCAGGTAGTTATTCTTGATAAACATAATTATCACCAGTTCCCGCCGCTTTTTTACCAGGTAGCTTCCGCCGGCCTTGAAGAAAGCTCAATCCTTTTCCCTCTCCGAAAAATATTCCAGCATTATAAAGATTTCCATCTGAGAAAGGTGGAGGTAAAATCGGTTGATACTGCCAGTAATTCACTCATAACATCTTCGGGAGAGATTGAATACGACTATCTTGTACTGGCACATGGCGCTACTAATGCATATTTTGGTTCTGCACAGATGCAGAAATATTCAAGGGGGATGAAGACAATTGCTGAAGTACTTGATCTGAGAAATTCACTTCTGATGAACTTTGAAAATGCTCTTACAGCTCAAAATGCTGAAGAACGTGAGATGCTTATGACAATTGTAATCATTGGAGGAGGTCCATCAGGAGTTGAGATTGCGGGAGCGCTGGCAGAGATGAATAAATACGTCCTTTCTAAAGATTATCCAGAGTTTAAAGAGATCAGGGCAAAAATATATCTTATCGAGGCTGTAGACAGAGTACTAAGCTCCATGTCTCAGCAATCTTCAGATAAAGCCAGGAGTTTTCTTGAAAAAATGGGAGTCCAGGTGCTTACAAATACCAGGGCAACCGGCTGTGATGAGAAAACCGTATTTATTGATTCAGGAAAAACCATAATTACTGGCATGATTATCTGGACTGCAGGAATTGCTGGGAACAGTATTGAAGGGATTAATTCCAATTGTTTCTCAAGAACCGGAAGGATCAGAGTCGACAGTTTTAACAGAGTTTCAGGATATTCAAACATCTTTGCTATTGGAGATATCTCTCTGCAGACAGAGAAAAAATATCCTGTTGGACATCCTCAGGTTGCGCAGGTAGCCATTCAACAGGCACAGTTGTTAGCTGAAAATTTAGGCAGGATGAAGAGCAATAAACCCATAAAAGAGTTTAAATACAAAGATTTAGGGACCATGGCGACTGTTGGAAGGCATCTTGCTGTAGTTGAACTTCCTTCTGTCCGTTTTCAGGGTGTCTTTGCCTGGTTTGTCTGGATGTTCATACATCTCATGAGTATAATAGGGGTAAAAAATAAACTTCTGATCTTCATGAACTGGGCTTTTAAATATTTTACCTACGATCAGTCCACCAGATTAATAATCAGGCCTAAGGGTTGTGCAGATATATCATCAAACAGTTACTCGATTCCTGAATAGAGTTTCATGAACTGAACCCTTTCAATAGCTGCCGGATTATCGAGGTTAGATTTGCTTAGCCGGGCTCTGAATGAATCAACTGAATCAAAATTATGTTTCTTCATCCATTCTGATGTTTTCTTCAGAATTTCAGGAATTACATCAAATCCCTCTTTATAAAGAGCTGATGCGATCTGTACAGTAGTTGCTCCGGCTAAAATCTGCTTTATAAATGCCTTATAATCATGTACCCCTGTAGAAGCTGAGAGATCACAGCTTACATGGCCTGAAAGTATTGATATCCAACGGAGTGTATGAATATATTCATCAGCAGTACTATAGATTGGTCCGTGACTTAGCCCTATCTTATCAATATCTATATCAGCATTATATGGTCTGTTAAATAAAACAAGACCCTTAATACCAGATTGAGACAATTTATTAATTGACTGAGCAAGCGATGAGAAATAAAATCCGATTTTAACTGCTAATGGCAGGTTGACATAATTTCTGACTTCACGAATTATATCATAGTAAATCTTCTCATTGTCTTCACCGCTTCTCCGCCAGTCGGAAGGAAGAATATAAATATTCAGTTCAAGTGCATCAACGCCTGTTTCCTCAATTTTTCTTGCAAAAGAATGCCAGTCCTGGCTGGAGACACAGTTTATGCTGGCAATTACAGGAATATCTACAGAATTCTTTGCTTCTGTAAGGAATTCAAGGTATTTTCCCAGTGTGTTCCGTCTGGCAAAATCGTAGATATATGAATACGCCTCATCGTAGTCATAAATTCTTTTGCTGAATATTGTATCAGGTGCATGGTTAAAGGTAGTTACTCCATCCTCATCATTTTTAATAACTTTTTCGGTTTCAATATGTATTTGTTCCTCAAAAAGAGATTTGATTACAACAGCCCCGACACCTTTTTTTGCCAGTTCCTTAATATTTGATATCGAATTTGTAATTCCGCAGCTTCCTGCTATTAGCGGATTCCTGAGTTTTAACCCTAAATAGGTCGTTTGCAAGTTTTCCATAAATGAATATATAAATTATTCAGATTTTAAGTAAATATTTCAAAGTTAACAATTCGAAAATAATAGAGAAATAATAAACTGGTACATCATTTAAAACTTTTTTACCACAAAGGAACACAAAGGTAAGCACTAAGGTTCACAAAGACTTTTTGAAAAAATTATTTGTTAATATTATTTTGAACTTATTAATCTGATTTTAATTGTACTTTTTCCCCTTTGTGTTACTTTGTGATTTACTTTGTGATACTTTGTGGTTAAAGGATTTCCATAGCAAGAACCCAAAATCATGTATTTATGAAGAAAGCTATTATTACATTTCTCCTGGTTCTTACAGTCTCGGAACTTGGCAATGCTATTAATCCCTTTGCAAAATGGACCAAAACGGAGCTGATCCTCTGCAATGGCATTGTGAGAAGAACAATCAAACTTCCTTCATCTGAGGGTAGTTTTCTTACAGTTTCCTATAAACCATTAAGCGGGGATTTTAGTTCTTTTTCTGATACCTGTACCGATTTTCAGTTTGAGGTTAACGATATGATCTATTCAGGCAGAGGTCGGTGGGAACTGATTAATATCCAGGTGATCACAGATAATAATGAAGGCAGTGGAGCTGCAGTAAAACTCATCAGCCAGGATAAGAAAGTGGAACTTACTGTGAAGTTTTTAATGTATCCTAATTCCCCTGCAATCCGTAAAAGTCTTGTTGTCAAAAATTTATCCGATAAAATTGTTAAACTGGAATCAGTTGATGTTGAGAAGTTTGAAGTTCCGGGTTATTATCCTGTAACATTTAGCTGGATTTATCATGATTATGGAAGGAGAAGATATATCGGCCCTTATGACGGTGGTAAGCAGGATGCCCTGATCATTGTTCATGACATGAATCGTGAACAGGGCCTTGTACTTGGCAATGAAGCAACCGGTGTAATGAAGCATACTTCGGTGTTCTATGAGGCCCAGGATATCTGTGTTGGACTTACTCATAAAAATTCTCTGTTCCCTTTCCGTAAATGGATTGAAAAGGGTGAATCGTTTGAGACTCCACAAGTATTTACTATGGTTTATAGCCATCAAAAAACTCCTGATGTGGTCCTTAATACCGTTGTTCCTGATTTTATACGGAAATACATGGGAATCAGACTTTCAGAGCTTAAAGAGAAGCCGATATTTGTATATAACACCTGGGAACCATTCTATAAAAACATAAATGAGAAACTTGTAATGGAACTGGCTAAAGCAGCTGCCGATGCCGGGATGAAGGAGTTTGTAATTGACGATGGATGGCAGGACAGCTACGGAGACTGGGGAATCGATATGAAAAAATTCCCGAACGGACTTAAGCCAGTATTTGATTATATTAAGTCGCTGGGGATGAAACCCGGGCTTTGGATCAGCATTGGCAGCGCCAGTCCGGAAAGTAAAGTATACAAGTCACATCCGGAATGGTTTGTGCTTGATAAAAATGGCAAACCTACATCGTTGCATGCACCCGATGACAAAGAAAAGTATACTGCATGTTTTGGCACAGGGTGGTACGATTATATTAAGGGTATCCTGCTTAAACTTTCCGTTGATTATGGCCTGGAATATTTCAAGCTTGATTTTGCAGTAGTAACAAGTGCATATACATATGATCATACACAATCGGGATGCTATTCAACAAATCATCCGGGTCACAAGGATCATAATGAGTCGCTTTACACTAATTATGAACGACTGTGGCAGCTTTTTGATGAGCTTCATTCAGCAAAACCCGAACTTTTTATTGATTGTACTTTTGAAACGATGGGAGGGACCCAATTAATTGACTATGCATTGTTGAAACATGCTGAAGGCGACTGGCTCTCTAATTTCGATGGTGCAGCCGGTGAGAAAACCGATATCAGGATCCGGAATATGGCTTGGTGGCGCTCACCTGCAATACCGGCAACCTCACTCGTGATCGGAAATCCGCAGATGCAGGATAAAGACTGGGAAACACATATCAAATCAATTGCCGGCGCCCTGCCGATTATGCTGGGTGATCCAAGGAAACTGTCTGAAACGGATTTGAAAAAATACCGTAGTTATGCTGACTGGCTCCAGCAAATGGAAAGCGCATACGGTATTATGAGTTTTCGGCAGGATCTTCCGGGATTTGGCGAACCAATTGAGGGAATGTGGGATGGATTCCAGCGTATAAATACAGAAACAATGAGCGGAGGTATCGTTGGTGTTTTCAGACATGGTTCAGTAGAGACAAAACGAGTTGTAACAGTAAATTATCTCGATCCGGGAAAAACGTATGAGGTAAAGTCAATGGATGGGAAGATTATTGCAACTTTTAACGGAACCGGGTTGAGGCAGAAGGGATTTGTTATAAATCTGGATAGGTTATATTCCGGAGATCTTTTTGAGATAAGTATAAAAAAATAATTTGTCCGTTCTAAAGGTCATTAATATGAAAAGGTTAACATTTAACTTATTGATCCTGGCACTTTTTAATACCTCTGTGATTTATGCCAGAGAATTTCATGTTTCCGCAAAAGGAAACGATACAAATGACGGGTCTGCTATCAAGCCCTTTAAAACAATTTTGACAGCCGTTAAATATGCTTTTCCAGGCGACACAATTACTGTTCATTCGGGAACCTACAGGGAATGGATTAACCCGATAAGAGGAGGAGAAAGCGATTCAAAAAGAATTGTTTACAGGGCAGCACCGGGAGAAAAAGCTGAGATTAAAGGATCAGAGATAATTACAGGTTGGAAGAATGAGAAAGAAGGAGTCTGGAAAGTAGTCATACCGAATTCATTTTTCAGAAGTTATAATCCATACCAGGATTCAGTTTTTGGTGATTGGTTTGACCGGATGGGAAGGATTCATCATACCGGTGAGGTTTTCTTAAACGGGAAGTCACTTTACGAGAAAGAAACCCTTGCAAAGGTTCTTAATCCGGTTCCCGACACTAAAATAAAAGACATGCAGGGATCGATATATACCTGGTACTGCGAAAGTGATCAGAACACAACAACAATCTGGGCTAACTTTCACAAGTTCAATCCGAATAAGGAACTTGTAGAGATATCAACAAGGAGAACCTGCTTTTATCCCGATAAACCTGGCATCAACTATATTACAATCAGCGGATTCCATTTTAGCCAGGCAGCAACACAATGGGCAGCCCCTACAGCGGAACAGATCGGGATGATAGCTACAAACTGGAATAAGGGCTGGATTATCGAGAATAATGTAATAAGAGATTCCAAATGTTCAGGAATAACACTAGGCAAAGAACGTGGAACCGGTCATAATGTATGGTCAGCCGATAAGAGCATTGATGGCTCGATTCACTACATTGAGGTAACATTCAGAGTATTAAGAAATGAATGGAATAAAGATCATGTAGGTTCACATATAGTCAGGGACAACATTATTTTCAACTGCGAACAGACTGGTATCTGCGGAAGTATGGGAGCAGCCTTCAGCACTATTGAAAATAATCACATATATAATATTTGGGCAAAGAGGCAATTTACAGGCGCAGAAATAGCCGGTATTAAGTTTCATGCTGCAGTTGATGCAATCGTGAGGAAAAACCGGATTCACGATTGTGGCAGAGGTTTATGGTTTGACTGGATGACACAGGGAACACGAATATCGTGTAACCTGTTGTATAATAATGATCTGGAAGACCTTTTCCTGGAAGTAAATCATGGACCATTTCTGGTTGACAATAACATCCTGTTGTCCGGCGCTTCTATTAAAACACAATCGGAAGGGGGAGCATTTGTTCATAACCTTATTACCGGTACGGTTTATATGTGGAGCGAACCGACTCGTTTTACTCCTTATTTCCTGCCCCATTCAACTGAAATTGCCGGTCTTTCGACGATCTATTCCGGTGATGACAGATATTATAACAATATATTTGTTGGAGAGGGAGAAAAAACAGAAAGCAAAGCAAATTACAAGTATGGATTGGAGGAATATAACAAGGCAGAACTTCCTTTATGGATGAATGGCAATATTTTTTACAACGGAGCAAGACCATGCAAGAGTGATAAAAACTTTATTGAATCTTCCGGATATAATCCTGGGGTTAAACTGGTTGATACAGGAGATAGTATATATCTTCATTTAAACTTCGATCAGAAGTATTATGATCACAAGGGGGAACTTATAACCACTGAGTTATTGGGTAAGGCAAAAGTGCCTAAAGCCGGATACGAATACCCCGATGGTTCACCATTAAAAATAGATAAAGATTTCTTTGGGCATATCCGTACCGTTGAAAATTCATGTGCAGGCCCTTTCGTTGACTTAGCTAAAGATAAAGTGATATTAAAAGTCTGGTAAATAAAAATGATTCCTTTAATCATTTTTTATCAACAAGTTCAATTTTATACAAATTCAAAAGTCATATATCCTTTATCAAAACAATTGGCAATAACAGCCAAAAAGATTAATATTGCCGTTCATCCTGATTCGGTGGATATTTTAAAATTGAATTACAGAAAATAAAATATGGGAGTTTTTCAGACACTTTTCGATTGGTATATGGCCAATCTGAATTATTTCACAATCGTCCTGCTGATGTTAATTGAAAGCACTTTTCTTCCTCTGCCTTCAGAAGTTGTGATTCCTTTTGCTGCCTACAGAGCTGGACAAGGTGAACTGAATGTTTTTATTGTAATTATTTCCGGAACCATAGGAGCTCTCTCGGGCTCATTAATCAATTATACTCTTGCATATTATCTTGGACGTCCCCTGGTTTATAAATTTGCCGGCTCAAAGATTGGGAAGATTTTCCTTTTATCGGAAGAAAAAGTCAGGCATGCGGAAGATTATTTTATAAGAAATGGTAAAACATCGACATTTATTGGTCGTCTGGTTCCAGGGATCCGTCATCTTATTTCTATCCCTGCCGGGTTAGCCAAAATGAATCTCCGCGATTTTATGTTTTTCACTCTAATTGGTGCAGGGATATGGAATATAATACTTGCAATAATAGGGTATTATTTATATTCTGTCAGGGAACAGATATTCCCGTATATAGGACATATTCTGCTTGGCGTCGGAGTTATATTTGTGATTTAT
Organism: Bacteroidales bacterium; assembly: GCA_003141525.1. GTDB lineage: Bacteria > Bacteroidota > Bacteroidia > Bacteroidales > VadinHA17 > LD21. The sequence goes on along the minus strand of PLML01000114.1, from coordinate 32,530 downwards.
CTGATTATTAAAACGAGAAAAAACAGGAAGAAATCCTGAATTCATTCGATCCAATAATTATTGTGATAGTTATTCAAAGTGACTGTTTTGAACGGAGGTTTCTGCTTGCGGGAGAATTTTAAAAAGCATCCAATTAATAATAATTCATGTCATCTCGATGGACTATATCAGATGAAAATGCAGGAAGGCAGACAGCAATATATTCGGCTCCGCCTTTAAAGGGAGTACTATACTTTACCCATTCGTTCTTGACCGTCATAATTCCCTGACCTTCAGATATTACTAATTCTTCATTTTTTGTGGTGATCTTGAGTTTGCCTTTCAGTACAACCGTATATTCGTTGAATTCCGGAGTCTGACCGGGTTCCATCCACCCTTCAGGACTTGTCATATGTGCTATACTGACCTCAGATGTTTTGCTGTTTACATGACCAAAAAACTCCCTGATAATTTTTTCCCTGGTGCCGGCAGCTTTTATTATTGACGGCGATTTAATGAATTGTGCCATAGCTATATAAGTAATTTATAATCAGTCCTCAAGATAGCCAAATTTACCATTATTATAATCTTCGTATGCCTGCTTTATTTCAGCTTCAGTATTCATTACGAAAGGTCCGTATGATGCTATTGGCTCATGGATTGGCTCCCCGCTGAGTACAAGTACCACGCTTTTTTCGAGTGCTTCAATTACAATATCTTCTCCATCATGTCTAAACAGAATAAAATGATTCTCGGGAGCAATTCCTGAATTATTGATTTTAATCTCCCCTTCAATCACAAGCATCCCGCTATTATAATTCTTATTAAAACTGAACCCGGCTTTGGCACCCCGATCAAGTTTTGCATTAAAAAGATTTACTGGCGAGAAGGTAGATGCAGGCCCTTTCATTCCATTATATTCACCTGCAATGAGTTCAACAAAACTTTTACCGCCATCAAGCAGAAACTTAGTCATATCTTTATTCTCTATTGGCTGGTATTTCGACGGTGTCATTTTATATCTTGCAGGCAGGTTGACCCATAACTGAACCACCTGGAAGATACCGCCTTTCCTGCTGAATTCCTCTTCATGATACTCTTTATGAAGTACCCCGGCCCCGGCTGTCATCCATTGTATGTCACCTTCACCAATAACACCACTGTTCCCTGCGCTGTCGTGATGTGCAACTTTCCCATGATATGCGATTGTAACTGTTTCAAACCCCCTGTGTGGATGAACTCCAACACCTTTTGGAGTACCTGATGGCGGAACAAGCCATTTTGAACCATAATCGAGAAGGAAAAACGGACTCATTCCTGCCAGTCCTATTTTTGGTAATGACGGGAAGAAATTATGGACTCTGAAACCATCCCCTACCATGTGAAAATGTGGCGGTGGCAGAATTGCCTCTATCGATTTTATATTATTATTCATAAAGATTTTTAATTACATAACAAATAGTTGTGAAAATAGTTGAGATAGTCAGGTTATGCATTTTTCTGACCAATCGGACACGCAGCAACACAGATACCACAAATTCGTGCATCGATTCCTAGCCTGATTTTTCCAAATTCGGCACACTGATTACGACATTTCCATGGATCAAAAAACTCTTCCCTCTCAACAGTTATATCCCAGAGCTTGCCGTTAGCTGCCTTAGCCGGGCAGATATCAACGCATATATTGCATTTTCCGCACCTGCTTATATCAATGGGATTCGATTTCGATTTTAAGGGTGTTTTTAAAAGAATTGAGACAAGGCGAAGTCTCGGTCCGAATTTTTTGGAGATGAACAGATCAGTTTTCCCTATCCAGCCCAGGCCGGCTCTTGTTGCAACCATTTTATGTGAAAGATCTGTTCGGAGAGTTCTAAAATATATTGAGTCAAGTTCAGAAGTGGAAACTGTCGGTTCGATGTTTAATGTTTCAATATTATTTTTATTCAGATCCTCTGAGATTCTTTTAGTTAATAAACCAAGATCCTCATTGATCTGTCTGTAATGTGAATAGTATTCCGGATTTGGGCCATTAATTACCTTATCGACAATTTCATAATCAAGTTTACGTCCGATCGAAATTCCATAATTAAATCCAATGAACTTTTTTTGAAGCAATCCGGCAAGTTCGGCAAAACCGTAGAGGTAATTCTCTGCAGGAATAAGGTGCCTTTTAATTATATCATCGATAAAATTTATCATCAGTTATTTGTGGACTTCCGACAGGAGTGAATCAGGCAATAATATTTTGCTAAGTTCTTCCATTTCTTTATGGGCATCTTCAAAATTACTATACTTGTTCAGAATAGCCTTTTTTGAACCATTCCTGTTAATTATTAATAATTCGATATCTGAAACATTCATATCGAATCTCACATTTGCACGGCTATAAGATGTATATTTCTTTGTTGCTTTTATTATGTTGAACCTTGTAAACTGGTCCGCATCAATCCATTTTCCGGTTCTGAAAATCCCAAACAAAGCGGTGTAAGTTTTTAACCGCTTATTGTCAGTATCGATAATAGTTCCGTTATATGTAAAAGCCATAAAAAATCCGGGTATAAGCAATGTGAGCGCCAGCAGGGAATATGTTGCGGCAAAAATACCGCACGCAATAAATACATATCCCATATAGCTGGATGAGGGACCAAAAAAATTGCCTAGATTATTATTTATTACAGGCATTGTTTGTGAGTTTATGAGTTTTTTTCAGGCGCAACACTCTGAATATTTGTTTTTCAGGACAAAGCTGAGCCATTTTTCACAAGAGATGGTAATGTTTCTGTAGCCACATTGCCATTTAGTAATCCGTAACTATTTACACGATTCATGTAGTGAATTCCATTTTTTCTTTTTTACAGATCAACTGGATCACCCATTTTCCTGTTTGACCCGCCGGAGGAAGGCCACCTCCGGGCGAGAGCCATTGTCCGGCCATATAAAATCCATCTAATCCCGGCAATGTTGGTTTAAGATTACTCATCAGATTTTTACTTGAAGGCAAAAAACCCTCATACGAACCTTTCCATACACCAGTGTACCTGACATCGGTCACTGGTGTGGCAACATCAACAACTTCAATATTCGTGGTTATGCCCGGGAAATGTTTTTCTAACAATATCCTTGCATCATTTTCTATTTGTTGTTTTTCTTTCAGGTAATCTTCATCCTTAATATCTTTCCATAAATCCCATGGACTTTCAAAACGGATCACAATTACTGATTTACCGGGAGGAGCCATGGAAGGATCAAAACAATAGTTCATTATTGAGTATCCCTGGTCGGTTTTAGTCATCCCAATGTGAGTGTTTTTTGAAATCCATGATTGTACAGGGAAATCTGTTTTTATCTCAGAGCTGATGCCAAAAGAAACCTGTACAATTGGATTAAAAAGTTCCCATGAATTGTAGGCTTCTTTTATTTTTTCAGACAGATATTTTCCACCAAGCATCTCAAAAATTGTAGAATGGCCATCTGCTGCACTTATTACATAATCAGCAAATATCTCTGAGCCATCTTCAAGTAATACACCTTTGGCAATATTATCTTCCACAATGATTTTTCCCACTTTTTTCTTAGTTGTAAGAATTCCGGATAGATTAAGATATTTTTCCGTCATTCGTTGAGCCATCGGTTTAGATCCTCCCAACAGGTATCCGGCATTTTTTTTATGGAACCAGGCTAGCATCATAATAAAAGCCAGTGCAGAAAAGTCGCGTGATGAGAACAGATTATCAAAAAAGAGAGCTAATCTTGGATTTTTAAAATTAAACTGACCTATATATTGGTTAAACGTTTTTTTGCCATATTTCATAAATAATATAATTATCGGTAACATTTTAAAAAAGGAACCAATTTTATTTCTCCATTTGCGTAATTCCGGCGGATCTGAATATGGCTCGAGCACTGACGTTTTCCTCATATCATTGCACATTTTAATGATACTCTTTGTATCTTCAGGGCCAATTTCACAAAGGTATTTTTCCCACCTGTCGATATTTGTATAAACAATAAAATCTGTTCCGTCTTCTGCAAATACTTTTGTATGTACTTCATGATCAATTATTTTGACCTTATCATTTATTACATTAGTCTCAAGCCAGATATCATGGAACGGGCCGCTTCTGGTTCCGACCAGCCAGTGAAGGCAATAGTCAAATCTGTAGCCCTTCCTTTCCCATGCTGTACATTGACCTCCTGTGGAATGCATTTCAATGATCGTGGTTTCGAATCCGTTAATACGGGCATAAATTCCTGCCGAAAGTCCGGCGACTCCTCCTCCGATAATGACAATCTTTTTATTCATGAAGTCTTTATTTAAAGAGACTACTTAGTCCACAATTTCAGCATTATCAAATTTCTGACTCTGGAAATGAACCCGGCTTGTCCTTACTTTGTTTGCTCCTTTACTGCCAAAGAAACCCCAGCCACCGCTGCCAAGAAGGAACCCCAGTGCATATAGACCGCCATTATTATTCTGCGCATACATCGTTATCTTATCATTAAACAACATCCCTATAAAATCGAAAGGTGCAATAAACCCATGCCATAAACCGCCCAGAAAACCATAAGTATGTCCGGTCAGGCATTGTTTAACAGCCTCATTATTAGCGCATCCGGAAAGAAGAATAATTAGTGTCAGAAAAATCATGAAATAGAATTTTCTTTTAGAAATGAAAGCTTTCATATTATGCAGGATTAAGTTATGTACTTGCGTGCAAAAATATATCAGAATAATGAGAGGTCAACTGCTTTCCCCGAGTATTTTTTCTCATGATCAAGCAGCCATTTCTTCCTCTTGAGTCCTCCTCCGTAACCGGTCAGACGTCCATCGGAACCAATCACCCTGTGACAAGGAATTACAATAGATATTCTGTTCATACCATTAGCATTTGCCACTGCACGTATAGAATCGGGTTTATTCAGGGCGATTGCCTGTTCCTGGTACGATCTTGTTGTGCCAAACGGAATACTCTTCAGTTCCTGCCAGACTGCCTGTTGAAATTCTGTTCCAGGTGTAACAAGACGAATATCAAATTCTTTTCGCTTACCATCAAAATACTCATTAAGCTGTTTTTTCAGAAATTTAAGATGCCTGTTTTCCCCATCTTCAAAGGTTGTTTTTAAAAGCCTTGTAAGATCTTTATATTCAGTTGGCAACATTCTTCGGTCGGTAAACTCAAGCAAACAAATACCTTCATCTGTTGCCCCGGCAACCATTTCTCCAAGAGGAGTCTCTATTTTAATTAGTTTTATCATTTCACCCATTCTCCCTTTCACCCATTCTCCCCTTCTTCATATAAACATCTTATTTTGTAAACCTTCCGGAAGTTGACTTGATATATTTAATATTCCTGAACCTTAAGGCAGACCAGTCTTCATCAATTGCAACCAGGCGGATTCCATAAAGTCCGGAATCATTAAGAACTTTCCATCCATGGTCGCGGTCGATATCAGATCTATATTTCTTAGACGTTTTTTTTGGATAACAGAACCATAACACGCCATCAGCCATCAGGTTATGAAGGGTCACTGGTGCAATCCTCTCAACTTCTGATACGCTTTTAACAAATATTATTATGAATTGATATGGATAACGGGGATCAATTTTCTGGTCAATAATTACATCTTTGAGTTCAGAGGAAATTGAACGTATGAATGTCTCTTCTGCATTTATTACCGATATCCTTTTCTGTCCTTTGTAATTAAGTTTATCAAGAAGATTTTTCATTTCAGGTTATAGATTTGAACGCTAATGTAACAAATAATTGATATATCTGCTAAAAGATGTTACCTTTGAAGTGTCAAATAATGGGGTGCCTTATAACTACGGGCTGAGATCATACCCTTAAACCTGATCCGGGTAATGCCGGCGGAGGGAAAAGAGAGTATCCAACAAATCAGCTTTAATTAACCACCTCATTTTCTTGATCTTGAAGATGAATTAATTAACAGGATTATGAGGAGACTGATTTGTTTAATTGTGTTTGCAGGGTTGCAGGGGATTTCTCAGGCAATTATGTTTCAGAATAATGGGTCAGTGATAAAGGGTAAAGTGACTGATATCAACGGATCGCCTTTACCAGGTGCAGGAATAACAATTGAAAACACATTCCTTGGAGTGCATTCAGATTCAGAAGGGAACTATTCATTGTCAGTTCCAAAAAATGGAGTTTATCTGTTCCGTTTTTCTTTTATAGGATATGAATCACAGATCAGTGAAGTCAGAGTAAAAGGCGACACTGTATTGAATATAGCTCTTTTGTCGAAGTCAGTCATGACAGAAGAGGTATTTGTAAGTGCTACCAGAGCTGGAGAGAATACTCCTATGTCATATACAACGGTTACCAAAGAAGATATTTCAAAAAATAATATTGTTCAGGATATACCATATCTGCTAGATTATACGCCTTCACTGGTTGTATCATCAGATGCGGGAACAGGAGTTGGATATACAAACATAAATATCAGAGGTACTGATGTGAAACGTATCAACGTAACAATCGACGGAGTACCTATTAACGATGCCGAATCGCACGGAGTATGGTGGGTCGATCTGCCTGACCTGGCATCTTCAGTTGATAACATACAGATTCAAAGAGGAGTAGGAACATCAACAAACGGAGCAGGTGCTTTTGGTGCCACAATAAACTTTCAAACTACTATTCTGAATCGTGAACCTTATGCAGAAGTCAATTCGTCATACGGCTCTTTTAATACCTCAAAAAATACAATAAATTTTGGCACGGGGTTAATTAATAAAAAATTTGCTGTTGATGCACGTTTATCAAAGATCTGGTCCGACGGATATATCGACAGGGCTTTCAGCGATTTAAAATCATTTTATGTCTCAGGCACAATGTACGGGGAAACCAGTATTTTAAAACTAATGATTTTTTCCGGAGTTGAACACACATATCAAGCATGGGATGGAGTTCCCAGGGATTCTCTGGCAACACACAGGACATACAATTCACACACTTATAAAAATGAAACAGATAATTACTGGCAGGATAATTATCAGCTTCATTATTCAAAAGAAATAAACAGCAGTCTGAGTGCAAGCGCTGCATTGCATTATACGCATGGCCAGGGATACTATGAAAATCTGGTACAGAACTCAAAATTCAGTTCATTTAATTTGCCAAATGCGATTTTTAATACAGATACAATTACTAGTTCGGATTTTATTACACAAAGATGGCTGAGAAATGATTTTTATGGTTTTACCTATTCTTTGAATTACAGGAAGAACAAGATTAGCTCTGTAATTGGCGGTGGCTGGAATCAATATGTAGGCAATCATTTTGGTGATATCATATGGGCTAAAATTATAACTTTTAACAATGAAAGTTATCAATGGTACCAGGGTACCGGTAATAAGAAGGATTTAAATACATTTTTAAAGATCAACTATGCATTAACAAATAGAGTAAACCTTTATGCAGATTTACAATTCCGTAATATAAATTACTCAATTGGCGGGTTTGATGAAAATCTGAAAGATGTGACTCAGAATCATAAGTATAACTTTTTTAATCCCAAAACAGGACTGGTATACACTTTAGATGAGAAACAAAAAGTATATGCATCATTTGGAATTTCCCAAAGAGAACCGGATCGTGACGATTTCACAGATGCAGATCCAGGTAAAACGCCAGTACCCGAAAAATTGTTTGATTACGAGGCCGGGTACGAATTTCACAATACAAAACTGACGCTCAAGGGGAACTTATATTATATGTATTATCAAGATCAGTTAATTTTAACCGGTGAAATAAATACTGTAGGGACCACTATATTAACAAATGTTTCAAAAAGTTACAGACAGGGGATTGAGATTGAAACAGGAGTACAGATTCTTAAAAATTTAAACTGGTACGAAAATTTAACTTTAAGCAGGAATATCATTCCGGTTTTTACAGACCTTACAGATAACTGGGATACTTCGGGTCAGGATAAAGAGATATTAAAAAATAAAACAATCTCTTTCTCGCCTTCAATAATTGCAAGTTCAGTTCTGGATTATTATCCATTTAAAGATTTTCATATTAGTTTGAATACCAAGTATGTCGGGAAACAATACATCGATAACACACAAAACAATAATAGGATGTTAAATGCATACCTGGTTCATAGTATATCGTTCCTGTATACAATTAAAAAAAAGATATTTAAAGAGCTGACATGCCAGTTTGTAGTAAATAACCTGTTTGATAAGATGTACGAAACCAATGCCTGGGTATATAAGTATAATGAAGGAGGATCGCTGCATGTAATGGACGGATATTTTCCGCAGGCCGGCATTAATTATATGTTTAAGGTCGGATTAAAATTTTGATGGTCAATTAATTATTATGGTAATTTCTGACTGGATATTAAATAACTTCATTGAAATATTCGGAGCGGTTACAGGGATAGTTTATGTCTTTCTTGAAATAAGGCAAACTATCTGGTTATGGCCTATAGGGATAATAACATCTGCAGTCTATATCTGGGTCTTTTTCACTAGCAAATTCTATGCAGACATGAGCCTGCAGGGATATTATCTGGTCATTAGCTGCCTCGGTTGGTATTGGTGGACAAAGGGCACAGGGCAGAAGAAAGAAGAGGAGAAGGGGAGAATGGGAGAAGGGGAGAAGGAAGAATTGCAGGTAACCCGGTTAAAACTCAGGACAAGCATAGTACTGGTTATTGTGTTTGTTCTTTTGTATGCAGCGATGTGGTTTGTTCTTACCAGGCTGACAGATTCACCGGTTCCGGTCAGAGATTCTTTTATTACATCTTTATCAATAATTGCAACATGGATGCTGGCAAGGAAAATATATGAACACTGGTATTTATGGATTGTTATAAATTTCGTATCGGCTGTTCTTTTTTTGACACGCGGACTTTATCCAACAGTTATTCTGTATGTTGTTTATGGGATAATGTCGTTTGCTGGACTCGTAGAATGGAAGAAAACAATTAAAACTGATTTAACTGCACGCAAAAATGAATGATTTTTTATCCGGATCTTATACTGTTATAGTTGGCGACGGAACTTTCCCTCAACATGAAATCCCTCTTGCGTATCTGAAGAATGCCAAAAGAATAATTTGTTGTGACGGAAGTGCACAAAATCTTGTTCTTGCCGGAATGGAACCTGATGCTATTGTTGGAGATATGGATTCGCTTAATGATGAATTGGCGAACAGATTTACAGATCGTATTTACCTTGATGAGAATCAGGATACTAACGATCTGACTAAGGCAGTCTCCTGGTGCAGTGACATGGGTTATAAAGACATTGTTATTGTTGGAGCTACCGGTAAACGGGAAGATCATACGCTGGGAAATATCTCTCTGCTTGCAGATTATATAAAAAGCGTGAATGTAATTATGGTGACCGATACAGGAATACTGCGACCCTTATTGAAAAGTTCTGAAATAACATCCTTACCGGGTCAGCAGATTTCAATATTTTCCATTGATCCTGAAACAGCAGTCACTTCAAATGGATTAAGATATCCTCTTCATAGTACAAAATTATCAAACTGGTGGTTTGCAACATTAAATGAGGCGCTTGGAAACAGTTTTTCACTTGAATTCAACCAGGGGAGAGTGATTGTGTACCTGAAATATGCCTAAACATGAATTAGAGCATTTTCAATTCCTTTACCAGATAGATAAGCTGAACCCGGCTTTTTACGTTTGTTTTTATATAGATCCGGTGAGTATGATCTTTTACAGTTTGTAAGCTGATAAACAGCTTTTCCGATATTTCCTTATTACTCAATCCATTGCAAATTTCACGGACTATGTCTGTTTCCCGAGGGGATACTTCGAATTTTTTACAGAATTCTTCAAACGAGAAGTCCTTTTCCGGAGCGGAGGTAAAGATTGTAAACAGCGTACCGTAATTAAGATATATTGGCAGAAAAGTGTTGCCTGCAAAGAATGTCAGAGTGAAAATGACAGCAATATATGATTGTGAGTTATAAAACAGCAATGGCAGGCATTGTAAAAGCATGACAAGGAAGATTCCCGGACCAATTCTCCTTCTGTCATAATCATGTATGATTGATCTTACATTCCCTGGAAAAATTATAAGCAAAAAGGAAAGAAGAGAATACAGGAAATGCATTAAAATGAAGTAGTACTTTATCAGTGAAACAGGTTTCGGTTCACTTGTTTTTGCTATGAAATATCCCACAACAATAATTATCGAGAAATTTAACAACAGGAACAATAAGACAAACCAGTTACTACTCTTTCTTCCTGAAATTCCCAACGAAAACTGTATAAGCATCATCCAGGCAAAAACAAGGAACGGCAATCCCAGCAGCATCGCAATATCTGAGAATCTGGCAAGAAGTTCTGACGAAATGTATATAGAGAGAAATACTTTAATTACTACCTGTCCCCATATTCCGTAAAAGCCGAATGTAAAAATAAATACCTGGTAATAGAGCAGCGTTGAAAAGATTTCAAGGTGATATTTGTTCCTTAACCTTGATGTGAGAACGACCCCTCCTGCGGCCAGGGCAACCGACAGAATGAATATTAAATATCCGAGGTAATGCAACATTTTATAAAGGTATAAAAAACCGTTTAAACCGAAAGCTCAAAAATAGCCACTACCATAGTATTGTATTACATACTAAAGTAGGAAATTTCAAAATCACTACTATAGTATGAAGTCCGGGAAAAACGTGAGGTTTAAATTTGCCTCATAAATGTTCACCGTTTTTTAAATTTAATAAAGATAAATATGGAAACAAATAATGAATACAAATTAGTACCCGGATTTGGGAATAGTTTTGGTACGGGATGGAGAGTCATGACAGATAATTTTCTGAGGTTGTTTCTGGTCATTCTTATTCTGGCCATAGTAAGCGCACCTTTAAAAATGTTCAATTTCCATTTTGACTTGTCAGACCTGCACAGAGGTCTGTGGAACTGGGGCAACGATTGGGGGCATGATCTATTCAGTTTAGGGACATTTGGAATCTTTGCGGCTTTCTTCGGATTACTGGCGATGCTTTATTCATTTCTGGTTAAACCGGTATTTGAATATGGCGGTAATATAATTTTTGTCCATGCAGTCAGGAAGATAAAGCCCGATTTTGAGTACCTGGTTAAAGGATTTATGGAGAACTATCTTCATATTATACTTGCGAACCTGCTGGTATTTGCTCTGGTTGTACTCGGATTATTTGCCCTTATAGTTCCTGGAATTATAATTGGTTGCCGGCTTGCTTTCGTCTCCTATATTATAATGGACAAAAAACTCGATCCGATCGAAGCTGTGGAGTTAAGCTGGAAGCTTACAAAGGGTCATGGATGGCAGATCTTTTTCATGGGTTTTGTATCAATCTTTATTGTGATTTTCGGACTTTGTATGCTAATAGTTGGAATTTTCCCGGCGCTTATGTGGATATGTAGTTCGTTTGCTTCACTTTATGAGTCGGTTTTGAGGGAGAAGGAGAATCCGGCTGAAGTGACTGCAGTATAATCAAGTGTTTTTACTTTATTATTTATAATATTGGAGAGGTTGTATGAAAATGCAACCTCTTTTATTTAAATGAAATGTTGACAGTTTTCAATTATAACTTTTTGTCATCTAACAATTTCACTAACTAAGACATTTGTAAAATTTGTAACTGTAAGATATAAGATTCGGAATTATCATATTATTTTATCAATGCCTTAATTATTATTTGACTCAGTTTTGTAACTTTATAGTCTAATTCATTAAAAAATTTTAATCATGAAAACAAGATCAATTTTCCTTTTACTGGTTTTAACGATAATTTTTCCTGTTGTCTCAAATGGACAGGGATGGATATTAAGAAGGGCAATTGACAGAAAGATCGATCAAAAAGTCGATTCTGCAGTTGATAAAAGTGCAAAGGATAAATCAAAAGAAAAACAAAAGTCAGCTCAGAATTCGGACAGTACTTCTGCTCAGAATAATGGTGGTACAAAAGCAACTGGTCGTGGACTTTTTGGTGGTAAAATTGACATCAAATATGATGATGAATATAAATTTACCGGCCGGATATACATGCAGATGGAAACATACGATAAAAAAGATGTGATGAAGTCAGACTATTATACGTATTACAATAGCAACACCTTGAATGCCGGAATTGAAATGTTGCCAATAGATGCTAAGCAAGGAGACAAAACCGTACCAACAGTTTTTTTATTTGATAATGATAACAGGTGTTTCATGATGCTTATGGAGAATAAGGATTCTAAAACCGGTATAATATCGAGCCTTCCTTCTGATTCGGCAATGGCCTCTCAAACCAAGAACCAGAAAGCTGTTAACCCTGAAAAGGCAACAATAACAAAAACTGGAAATTCGCGCGTTATTGCCGGATACAGATGCGATGAGTATAAAATAGTTGACGCTGACAAAGAGGGCTACTCAAATGTCTGGATGACCAAAGATGTAAAGCTGAAGGCTGATAAAAAGTATTGGGGCAAAGCCGGGATACCAACTTATTACAACTATCCCGGATTTGAAGGGGCCATGATGCTGGCTATGGAATCATTTGATAAAAACAATAATCCGGGGATGAAAATGGAGACTAAAGAGATCAATGATAACTTCAGCCATTCAATATCTACTGTAGGTATCACATTTATGAAAATGAATTTCGGCCAGGCAGGGAAGAAATAGGGAAATTTTTGGTTTTATATTGGATAAATGTTTTTATAACTTATTAAACCTTCCTGAGTTTTGCAAATCTCAGAAGCAGTTTTTTACTTCCACCCATTTCGAATTCTACGGTGGCAGTAGTGTTTGGTACTTGTCCCTCAATGGATATAATTATGCCTTTGCCAAATCTCTCATGCTCTACAGTATCACCCTCAGAAAACCGAGAGGAATCAGTACCGATAAATGGGACATCTGATGAAGTGTCTGATTTCCTGATCTTTTTAAGCCTTTCTTCCTTTGTATAAGAATGAGGTTCTTCACGAAACGATGCAGATTTAATTGCAGATTGATTATTATTCTGAAATGGTTTTCCCCCTGTCTGTGGATAATGCAGAAATTTCTGATCGATCTCACGAAGGAACCTGCTTGGGCTGCATCTCTCCAGATTTCCCCATTTATAGCGGTTAAGTGCATAGCTGAGAGTTGCCTGTTTTTCTGCACGGGTTACTGCCACATAGAACAATCGTCTCTCTTCTTCAAGTTCGCGTACATTTCCCGATGACATAGGTGAAGGAAACAAAGTATCTTCCATGCCGACAATATATACGTGCTTGAATTCCAGCCCTTTGGCTGAATGCATTGTCATAAGGGTGACCTTATCCCTATCTTCTTCATTTTCAGTATCCTGATCAGTCAATAAAGCAACATTGGCCATGTAAGCCTCTAATACTGAAGGCTCTCCATTAGTTTCAGCAGCCTCTGTAAAAACTTTTATCGCATTTAGTAACTCCTCAAGGTTTTCATAACGGCTTACCTCCTCAGGGGATTTTCCTTCTTTAAGTTCTTTCATGATTCCTGATCCAAGCGCAATTTCCCTGGCTTTTATAAAAGCATCAGTTGTATCTGAATTCAAACGAAAATTATTGATTACGTTGACATACATAGATAATTTTTTGACTGCCCCTGAGTTAAAATGTTCAGGGTATTTTCCTGCTTCAGGAAGAATACTCCAGGGTGTTACATTAAAGGTGGCAGCCAGTTCAAATATCTTCTGTATGGTAGTATCTCCGATGCCTCGTTTCGGGTAGTTAATTGATCTCTTAAGTGCTTCTTCATCTTCCGGATTAATAATCATCCTGAAATAAGCCAGGATATCTTTTATCTCCTTACGCTCGTAAAACGACAGGCCACCATAAATTTTGTAAGGAATATTTTTTCGCCGGAGAGTTTCCTCGAAGATCCTGGATTGTGCATTTGTTCTGTATAAAATTGCAAAGTCTGACCAGTAGAGCTGTTGAGAGAGCTTTTTATCGAAAATGTCAGATGAAACATTAAACCCTTCCTCAGAATCGGTCATCGCCTGCATTACCTGTATCTTCTCCCCGGCCTCATTCATGGAATATACATTTTTATGGATCTGACCCTCATTATTTGCAATAATTGTATTTGCAGCATTTACAATTGTCTGGGTCGACCTGTAGTTTTGTTCAAGTTTAAAAAGCTGGTAATCAACGTAGTCGTTTTTAAACTCAAGTATATTCTCAATCCTGGCTCCCCGGAATGAATAAATACTCTGAGCATCGTCACCGACCACACAGATATTCTGATGTGAAGCAGCTAGTTTTTTGACTATGAGATATTGAGAATAGTTGGTATCCTGGTACTCGTCAACAAGAACATAATTAAATCTTTGCTGATATTTAGAGAGTACATCAGGAAAATCTCTGAAGAGAATATTTGTATTCAGCAAAAGGTCGTCAAAGTCCATCGCATTGGCTTTGAAACAACGGGCAGCATAAATCCTGTAAATATCGGCAAGCAAAGGCATCCGGCTCGACTTGTTATAGTCCTGCATTAATTGATCTGCAGCATACATACTGGATGTTACGAGGTTGTTTTTTGAAGTGGAGATCCTTGAAGCTATGATTCCGGGTTTGTAAATATTGTCATCGAGGTTGAGTTCCCGGATAATAGATCTGATAAGACTTTTTGAATCGGAAGAATCGTAAATAGTATAATTCGATTTATACCCGAGTCTTTCCCCCTCCATTCTTAAAATCTTTGCAAAAATAGAATGAAAGGTGCCCATCCAGAGATATCGGGCTATTTCGGGACTAACAATCCTGTAGATACGCTCCTTCATCTCTCTTGCCGCCTTATTTGTAAATGTCAATGCAAGGATTTTACCTGCCGGAACGCCCTTATTAAGAAGATGAACTATCCGGTAAGTCAGTACTCTTGTTTTCCCGGCGCCGGCACCTGCAATTACAAGCGCAGGTCCCTCAGTGTTGATTACTGCTAGTTTCTGGGATTCATTCAGATCGTTCAGATAATTGGTCGTCATGTGTATTTTTGAATAACAGCGTACCAGGCCGGGCAAATTTAACAATTACATATTCAGGTACACATTGAACGGATTAATAAAATTAATAATTTTATGAACATTTGTAGAGACGCCCAATTTGGGCGTCTCTATATGGATTCCATATAATTTATTATAATTGTAAATTGTATTAAATAATTAAGAATAATA
Organism: Bacteroidales bacterium; assembly: GCA_003141525.1. Lineage (GTDB taxonomy): Bacteria > Bacteroidota > Bacteroidia > Bacteroidales > VadinHA17 > LD21. The sequence continues at coordinate 17,369 of PLML01000114.1, read as the reverse complement.
TGAAAAGATTTGGACAGATAATTGGTGTCAGACCTGAGAACTTTGAACGATATAAAAAGTATCATGCTGCTGTTTGGCCGGAAGTATTGGATATGATTAAAAAATGTAATATGCAGAACTATTCTATCTTTCATAAAAACAGTATTTTATATGCATATTTTGAGTATACCGGGAATGATTTTGCCGCCGATATGGCTAAAATGGCTGCAGATCCGAAGACCCGGGAATGGTGGGCAATAATGGAGCCAATGCAGGATCCGGTTGCTAACCGAAAACCAGGGGAATGGTGGGCAAACATGGAAGAGGTATTTCACCTCGATTGATCCCGGATATTGCTCTAATTTTATTATACTTGCAAAAGAATATACCAAAGTGATATTCGAAAACGTTTTTGATAGTAAGATCTGATTGTCTGTGCGTTATTTTACTTTAATAATAGCTTTATTACTACCGGCAATTTCTGAGGCCCAGCTTACGGCACCGGGCGTTAATGCCATTAGATATACAGCCTATCCTTCTGCTCCCGGAGTCAGGGATCCAATTTTTATATTTTGTAACGGTTCAGGATTACAAAAAGGAACTTTAGCTGTGACCAGCCCCGTAGGAACAGGGCCTTTTAATTTTTCATGGTACCAATGGAGTGACATCACAAAAAGTTTCAGCACTTTTCTTAAAACCGATTCAGGAGCCTCAGTTTCCTCTTCAACTGATCTTGATGAAGGGGGATACAAAGTCATCATCAGCGGAGGTTTTGATACGAGTCTTGTCGGGTGGATTTTTATCGACAAACCTTTTTCATCAGCAGCTCTACAGAATCGTACATGTGATTATGTTGCCTTAAAAGGACAGGCAGCAATCGACACTTTCTATTACAGAAATATTGCTAACGGTCTGCCTGTAAAGTTGCCAAATACGGTCAGCTTTTTATGGTCCTCGGATCCGGTTTCGACTATTCCATCGCCCGATTTCTATTTAAACCCTCAGACTTTTGATCCTCCCCTTGTTGATGTCACTTATAACCTTCAGGTGAGCGATAGCTTTGGATGTATCAGCAACTCATCATTCTTTTATCAGACTATCAGGGTTAAGGCTGACTTCACAGCTGATCCTTATTCCGGAGAGGCTCCTCTTACAGTAACCTTCGCGGATAAATCGATAAGAGCAGTTACGTATTTTTGGGAATTTGGCGATACCGCAACTTCGAAACTACCCAGTCCCGAACCTCATATATATTATAAACCGGGACAATATTCGGTCAAACTGACCGTTGAAAGCGAACTTCACTGCATAGATTCGTTAAGACTTGATCAAAACATTGTTGTTGATCCTTCTGAACTTAGTATTCCGAATGTTTTTACTCCAAACGGTGATGGAATCAATGACAATTTTTTGGTTGAATCAAAATCTCTCAGGAGTTTAAGTGTTGAGGTTTTCAGCCGTAGCGGTCTGAAAGTTTATTCCTTTTATGGTGAGGGTGAAATTCTAAAAGACTGGAAGGGTTGGGACGGTAATGTGAATTATTCATCAATTAAAGCCTCACCGGGTGTATATTTCTATATCATCAAGGCATATGGGTGGGATGATATTGTTTATACCGGTAAGGCATACAGGGGTTTTGTCTATCTTTACCGATAACGGCTCAATGGCGTAACGGCTACGCCGTTGCGCCGTTATGCCCTTCCTACTTTGGCAGGTTTTTCTTCAGGAACCGGATCCAATTGTCGCTCATTATATTTTTAATATCTTTTTCAGAATAACCGATATCCGAAAGTATAGCAGGTACTTTCTGAAGATCAGCAATGGTATCAAGGTTATAGGGACATTGTTCTGTTCCAAAAGCGCCATCGAGATCCGATCCGATGCCCGCGTGCAAAGAATTGCCGGTAAGCTGACAAATATGGTCAATATTGTTAGTCACAAGTTTTAATGATACTCCCATGCCTTTAGGATCCGATTTTCCCCTTACCCAGCCAGGAACAATCATCCATGCGTCGAGTGCAATACCAATCACTGCATTTCTGTTCGCCAGTTCAGTGATCTGTTCATCAGAGAATTGCCTGTTGTGAGGTACAAATTTCCTGCAGTTATTATGACTTGCCCATATAGGTCCCTGATATATATTCAATGCCTGCCTGAAGCTTTCTTCACATAAATGGGTGGCATCAAGAATGATACCGAGCCTTTGCATCTCTTTGAGCAGCTCCCGTCCTTTTATACTTATCCCGCCACTGGAATCAGTTCCATATGCATATGTTCCCGGCCCATAATGAGCCGGGCCTATAGCGCGTAATCCATATTCATAAGCTTTTTCAAGATGATGCATTGAAACGATTGAGTCTGCACCTTCGAGACTTAAAATATAACCTATTGCTGCATTTCCAGATGGATTCTTCCATAATTGAAGATGTTTTTCAAGATCATTTACTGAACGAATCTGTACCATTTCTCCAGACTCTTCCATGACTTTATACCAGGCCAGCTGCCCCTGTGTCTGAGCCCAAGCCTGTTCCGGTGATTTCCACCCCGGTATATTGTTTCCCCGTTTCACATACCTCGCTATCTGAGTAGCAACACAAACCCCTATAAATCCTTCGCGCATTGAAGGTAAGCTCACTGTACCTTTTGCCCTGTCTGGCTTATCAGTCATCCCTTCTTCACTCCTCCGGATCTGTTCTATTGTCCATCTGAGATCGCGGTTCCATTCAAGGGCATTCATTGCCAGATCAAGATGTCCGTCAAAAATCAAAGACTTATTTAACATTGGTCAGGTTTGGATCAGATAGTAATTTTCCTATTTCTTGCTTCAATATTCCATTGGCTTGTAGCCTTATGATCATTAATTACATAAACAGAATCGTACCGGTCGACCGTCGGACAAATATGCCATGGAATACCGTAAAGAGGATCTCCGATTTTAAATTTATCTGCTTGAGTTGTTCTGATAACCATATGTTCTTCGTTATGACTGACAATTGCATATTTCTCAATTTCCAGAAGTTTAATGCGTGGCTGAGGCATTTCTGAAGCAACTGCTTTATGGCCAAGATCGAGACATAACAATTCCTTTCCGGGTTTGCTTATAATTCGCGTAAGTAACAAAGCAGCATGGAAAAAATTTATATCAGAGAAAGAGCTGCTGTAGCCCCAATCCCATAATAAAATTGTTCCGGGACTGGTTTCAACATCCTTTCTTAATGCGTGAATAGGGAATGTAGGAGTCCCTCCTGCAATAATTTTCACAGGCGAGATACCTTCGTTTTTCAGATCTTCAATCAGGCTGATTATCGTTGCAAATGAATCATTGCATATTTTTTCCCTAAGTGAAAAATCCGGTTCATGAATATGACCGTCATATACATGTACTCCTTCTGCAACGAGCATAGGTGAATCAATTATCCTTTTGAAGAGTCTCACGGCTTTTTCTCCGGGAATCACACCTGTTCTGTTCATCCCATTGTTAATATCAAGCCAGATGTGAGTTTCGCGTCCGGTTTTCCTGGCCATATCTGACAGCTGTATAATAACCTCTTCATTATCAGCGATACAGGATATCTTTGTATTATTGAATTCTTGTTTTAATTTAAAAAACCTTCCAATATTCGGGCCGACCGGTTGTATGGCAAGTAAAATATCGGGGGCTCCGCACCTTGCAACCATCTCTGTCTCAGATATTGTAGCGCATTTGAACTTATAAATGCCATATTTCATCTGCAGTTTGATGATCTCGGCCATTTTATGCGTCTTGACATGTGGCCTTAACTTGTCCGCACTTCCTGCAATATCAAGCATTTTCTTAATATTGGCTTCGATACGGTCAGGATAAACAAGGAGAGAAGGAGAATTAACTTCATGTACATTATTGATCTGGTACCAATTGTCAGCTGAATCGGAGATATTTTTCATTAGATGAATGTCGCTCATTATTTCTAAAAGTATTAAATGAATCAACTAAAGTTTTCCCTTTGTGTTGATTTGTACCTTCCTTAGTGATCATTTGAGGTTGAATGATTTCTTTTTACCACTAAGGAGAACAAAGGTTATCACTAAGGTTCACAAAGGATTATAAAGACAGCCTCTGAACTAATAGAGTTCAAACATAGCTTCAACTTCAACGACGATATTCATGGGAAGCATCATCCCTACAGCGCTTCTTACTCCAACTCCGTTATCTTCGCCAAATACCTCAGCCATTAGTTCACTGAATCCGTTTATTACAGCCGGATGACTTTCGAAGTCGGGTGTACTGTTTACCATACCCAACACCTTCACTATCCGTTTGATCTTTTTAAGTTCTCCAAAGTGGACTTTTATTGTGGAAAGCATGGTAAGTCCTGCCTGTCTGGCAGCTATTTTCCCTGAGGCAGTATCGAGATCAGCGCCAACCCTGCCTTTCATCATTGTTCCGTCATTTAATATAGGTCCTTGTCCTGATACATAAAGAAATTTATTAATTACCAGAATGGGTTTATAAACTCCAACCGGCTTTGGTGCCGGTGGCAGGATCAGACCTAACTCAATGACTCGTAAATCAGTATCTTGGTTCATAATCAGTAATTTAACATATGTGAAATATACACATTATTTACGTTAGTGCAAGATTAAATTCATTAACCGCAAAGATCACTAAGATTTAAAACCCAAGGTCGCAAAGAAATTTTCTATTACTGCACGCTGCACGCCACAAACCGCATACCATCTTCAGACATACAACTCAGCTTTAAAAATAGTTTTAGCCTGTCCGGAAATTTCAACTCTGTCTCCTTTCAGTGAAACCTTAAGGATACCTTCTCTTTTTGATACCTGGTGAGAATTGAAATCTTTCCTCCCTGTCTTTTCTGACCAGAATGGAGCAAGTGCGCAATGGGCAGAGCCTGTTACCGGATCTTCATCTATTCCAACAGCAGGAGCAAAACAACGGACACAGAAATCAAACGCCGGATCTGCAGATTTTGCAGTCACTATCAGATCGCCGAAAATTGAGTCTTTCATAAGAGAAAAATAAGGATTTATCTCTCTTACCTCTTTTTCACTTTTCATCAAGGCAAGTGTCCAGCCATATGCTGCCTTGTATAACTCCAGAGGTTTTGCACCGGTTACTTTTTCAAATTCAGGAGTTATCTCTGTTTTCTCCAAAGGGTATGCCGGGAAATTCATGGTTATCCAGGCTCCATTTTTCCTTATATTCAGTCCTCCTGCTTTTGATGAAAACCTTATCTCTTCATTACGCTTTACCATTCCAGTTTCGTACAGTATATGTGAGGCAGATAACGTAGCATGGCCACAAAGCTTCATCTCCGCTTCGGGGGTGAAAAATCTGATTATACGGCAGTTATTACCGGGAAACACAAATGCGGTTTCGGATAGATTCATTTCCACTGCAATATTCTGCATCCATGTTGTATCAGGCTCCTGATCAAGTATGCAAACGCCTGCAGGATTACCTTTAAATGGTTTGATCGTGAATGCATCGACCTGATAGATAATCTTTGGGATTGACATAGCTTCTATTTTAAATTAAACGGCTTTGAGCCATAAACCTCCATTCACCGGTAAATTTAACCGTTTAGCATAATTTATCCGAAACTTAACATATAAAACTTTGTAAACTGAAATAGTTTTTATATTTTTGTATCGTTTATTAAAATCTTTATGGAAGTCAGGGACCGGATAATAGAAAGAGCAGCAGAATTATTCAGGACTTATGGAATAAGATCGGTAACAATGGATTCTCTCGCAAATCAGCTTGGTATTTCAAAGAGAACAATATATGAAGTCTTCTCAGACAAAGATGAACTCTTGATGGAGGTACTGACAAGGATGGCCAGACAACAGAAGGACCTGGTAAAACGCGTTCTTGATGAGTCAGAGAATTCAATTGTTGCGATATTCAAAATGCTTGAAATCAACAGAGATAATTTTCAATCCATGAGCCCTGCGTTTCAGTCCGACCTGAAGAAGTATCATCACGTTGTACTGATGAAGAATGCAGATAATATTGAAATGCCCGATTACAGAAATCATTTTCAGGTTATTGAAAAAGGCATTAAGGAAGGTCTCTTCAGAAAAGAAATTAATCCTGATCTGGTCAACCGTTGCCTTTATAACCTTGGGAGATCGATTATGGATAATGACCTTTATCCTTATGAACTCTTTTCAAGACGCGATGTAATCAGAAATATTTTCTTCATTTACCTAAGGGGAATTTCAACCCCCAATGGTCTTGATCTTATTAACAAGCTAGCAAAAGACTTTTAAAACCTGTTACTTAAGCTATACTCGCATCGATAATAAATTATTGAAATGAAAAAGAAAGAAGTTCTGACAGTTTTACTATTATTCCTAATAATAGGAGGGATTTTACAGGCACAGAATAGCTACGTTGACCTGAAACTTTCCTTAAAAGAGGCACAGGAATATGCAATTCAGCATAATAAGATGGTGATCACATCAAAAATGGATGTTCAGGCATCAAAGATCGCATTATGGGAGACTATCTCAAATGGATTACCTCAGATCAGCGCAACCGGTTCATTTACAGATAATCTTAAATTAATGACCACTCTGTTGCCGGGTGAATTTTTCGGGCAACCAGCTGGTACGAAGGTGCCGATTACTTTTGGATCACAGTATAATTCAGGTGCCACAGTTCAGGCAAGTTTATTGCTGTACAATGCACCATTTTATATTGGTATTGAGACTACAAAACTGGCCCAAAAACTTAGTGAACAGAACTTATCCAAATCAGAACTTGATACAAAAGAGTCTGTCAGCTCGGCATACTTCCTGATACTTGTCTCAGAAAAAACCCTTCAGATACTCGATGGCAATATTGCAAATCTTAATGAAACTCTTAAATCAACCAGGGTAATGTTTACAGCCGGTATGGCCGAATCAACTGATGTTGACCAGATGGTATCAAATGTTACAATGGTCGAAAATACCCGAAGCTCAATGCAGCGTACTATTGAAATGAATTATAATCTTCTGAGGTTCCAGCTTGGCGTCACTGCCGATACAAAAATAGTTCTGACTGAAACACTTGAAGGGCTTACTTCTGAAATAAACATTGAAGCCCTGCTGTCGCAGCAATTCGATCATAAACAAAACTTAAATTATCTTCTCATTGAGAATCAGGAGAAAATGTCTTCGCTTGCCCTTAAATCTCAAAAGGCATCAATTTTACCCTCATTAGCAGGTTTTTACAGTTATGGAATTACAGGCATGGGTGATAAAGTCAGGACTCAGCAATGGTACCAGAACTCAATGACCGGGCTTCAGCTTTCCATTCCTATTTTTGCCAGCGGCCAGAAATACAGTCAGATAAAAAAAGCGCAGATAAATTACGAGAAAGCTAAAACAACAAAAGAAATGGTTACCGAACAGTTGCTTCTACAGGAAAAGCAGCTAAGATATAATCTTGTAAATGCAAACCTGAATTACAAAAGCCAGAAAGCCAACGTAGATGTATCAAAGAGAGTATATGCCAGCATGGAAAATAAATACAAGCAGGGAATGGCTTCAAGCCTTGACCTGACACAGTCAAATTCTCTTTTTTTGCAGGCTGAGAATAACTACGTAACTTCTTTAATGAACTTGCTTCAGACAAAGCTCGCATTAGATAAATTATTGAATAACATGTAATTAATTGAACCTAAACCATCAAATCAATAAAAAATGAAAAACTTTAATTCTATTCTGGCAATACTGATAACCGGACTTTTCATTTCATCCTGTTCATCAAAAGACAAAAATAAGGCAACTTCAGCTACAAGTCCTGCAACTCCGGCTGAGAAAGCTGCAATCCCGGTTAAAGTAATGGCTTTATCAAAAACAAAAATTTCAAGGACAATAGACTATACAGCTACCATTCTTCCTTTCGAAGAGGTAAACATGGCTCCTTCAACTCCCGGAAGAATAGAAAAAATATATGTTGAAGTAGGTGACAGGATAAATAAAGGTGATAAACTCTTTCTTATGGACCGAACACAGCTGTTTCAGTTAAAATTGCAGTTGAGCAACCTGGAAAAGGATCTAAACAGAATCGACACACTTCTTAGGTCCGGAAGTGCCAAACAGCAGCAGTATGACCAGATGAAGACTCAATATGATGTAACAAAAAAGAATGTGGAGTTCATGGAGCAGAATACTTTATTAAAAGCTCCTTTCACCGGTATTGTTACAGGAAAATATTTTGAAAATGGCGAAATCTATTCAGGTTCTCCCACAACTCAGTCAGGCAGGTCAGCAGTTGTTACAGTTCAGCAGGTTAACCCCCTTAAAGTTGATGTAAATATCTCAGAACAGTACTTTCCTTTGATTAAGAATGGGATGAAAGCAAATATTACTGCGGATGTTTACAAAAAAGAAGCATTCACCGGTTCTGTCTTTCGTATTTACCCGACAATAAATTCAGCAACAAGATCATTCATAACTGAAGTCGCTCTTCCTAACAGAAATGATCTTCTGAAACCGGGGATGTTTGCAAGAGTTTCAATGGATCTGGGTGAAGTTGAAACATTTGTTGTGCCGGCAAACACTGTTTTGGTACAGGAAGGTACCAACATCAGATTTGTATTTGTTGCGAGAACAAACACTGCCGAAAGAATTGAAGTCACTATAGGAAAACGATTTGATGACCAACTTGAGGTTATATCTTCGAATATTAAAGAAGGTGATATGCTTATAACCGAAGGACAGGCAAAACTGATCAATGGTGACAAAATTGAAATAACTAAATAACTATCAGACTTTCATCTATAAAAAAATGAGTATATATAGTGCTTCCGTAAAAAGACCGGTAACAACCATTCTGATATTTGTCGGACTGATGGTTATGGGGATCTATTCCCTGACGCAATTGCCCGTGGATCTTTATCCTGAAATGGAATTGCCATTTGTGGTTATTTATACGAATTATTCCGGAGCGAGTGCATCCGATATTGAATCGAATGTAACCCGGCCCCTGGAAAATGCCCTTAACTCAGTCAGTAAGTTGAAAGAGATAACATCCACCTCAAGTGATGCAACTTCTGTTATCTTCATGAACTTTGAATATGGAACAAACCTTGATGAGGCATCGAATGATATAAGGAGTGCCCTCAGCTTCACTGAGAGAGTGTTACCTGAAGATTGCGATAAACCTACAATCATAAAATTCAGCACAAGTTTCATGCCTATTGTCTTCTATGCAATAACTGCAAAGGAGAGTTATGCAGGTCTTGAGAAAATACTTGATGAGAAGGTTGTTAATCCCCTTAACAGAATCGAGGGTGTCGGTTCTGTTTCACTTGCCGGCGTACCAGGACGAAAAGTCTATATAGATGTTGATCCTAGAAAAATGGAGGCCTATAACCTTACAATAGAACAGATAGGAAATGTATTGAGAGCCGAAAACATGAATATGCCGGCAGGTTATCTTGAAATGGGCAAAACAGACTACCCTTTGCGTATTCAGGGTGAATTTCCTGAAAGTGAAACTGTTAAGAATCTTGTTATTAGCAGTTTTAATGGAAACAGTGTCTATCTTAAAGATATTGCTGAAATTCGAGATACAATACGCGAATCGAAACTTGATACTAAGATTAATGGTGCCAGAGGGATGAGCATGTACGTCCAGAAACAATCTGGCGGTAATACGGTTAAAGTCACCAAAGAGGTTGAGAAAACCCTGGCAACTCTCAAGAAAGATTTACCACCGGACGTAAAAATTGAAAAACTTTTTGATAGTGCATCATTCATAACCGGATCAATCAGCAATCTTACAGAAACATTGATGTATGCGGGTATATTCGTTATACTGGTAGTGCTGTTTTTCCTGGGAAGATGGAGGGCAACATTTATCATCATTCTGACAATCCCGATCTCATTAATAGTGGCTTTTATTTATCTTTTTGTTACAGGGGCTTCGATAAATATTATCTCACTCACATCCCTGTCAATAGCGATCGGGATGGTGGTTGATGATGCCATCGTGGTTCTTGAGAACATAACAAAGCATATTGAGAGGGGGAGCCGTCCTAGAGAAGCATCAATTTATGCAACCAATGAGGTATGGCTGGCTGTTATTGTAACCACTCTTACCGTTGTTGCCGTATTCTTCCCGTTAACATTTATTAAAGGACTTATGGGAGTACTTTTCAAACAGCTAGGTATGATAGTGACAATCACTATTGTTACATCCGTGTTCGCTGCAATAACACTGACTCCAACTCTGAGCTCCCTTATGCTGAAATGGTATCCTATCAGGAAGAATGCACCCTTCTGGACATATGACGGAAGTATCAGGAGAGGACTTAACTGGTTTGATAATTTTTATGAGAGAACACTTCGCTGGGCTCTGCATCATAAAACGGTGGTTAGTATTATTGCAGTGGTAGTTTTTGTCGGCTCCATGAGCCTCTTTGGAATAATTAAAACTGAATTTTTCCCCCAGGCAGATGAGTCAAGAATTTCAGCAACAATTGATCTTCAAACCGGCACAAGGGTTGATGAAACAATTAAGACTGCTGATAAAATAGATGAACTTATAAGAACCAAATATCCTGAAGTAAAGATAATAGCAACCTCTACAGGAGCTGATGATCAGGGTGGATTTGCATCCATCTTCAGTGCCGGAGGCACACATAGGATAACTTACAGCCTTTCTCTGACTCCGATTGACGCGAGAAAGAAATCGGTGTTTGAGATTGTCGAGGAGATGAGAACCGATCTTTCAAAAATGTCTGAAATTATCAACTTTTCTTTAAGTACCTCTGATAATATGGGCAGCTTTGGAGGTAATGCAGTTGATGTTGAAGTTTATGGATACAATATCTCTGAAACAAACCTGGTTGCAGAAGAGCTTGCAAAAAAGATTAAAAATATTCAGGGTACAAAGGATGTTACAATAAGCCGGGCCAAATCAAAACCAGAACTTCAGATAATCTTTGACCAGAATAAGATGATTGCCAATGGACTTAACACTGCTATGGTATCGACGGCCGTTAAGAACAGGATCGATGGTCTTACTGCAACACGTCTTCGTCAGTTTGGTGATGAGTATGATGTTGTAGTACGTTTTAAGAAAAATGCCAGGAGCACTCTTACCGATGTGGAGAACATTGGCATAACAAATCCTATGGGACAGGTAATCAGGCTTGGGGAAATTGCTCAGATAAAAGAGTACTGGTCACCCCCAAGCATTGAGCGTAAACGCAAGGAACGCATTGTAAGAGTATCATTTACACCTTATAAGAGGTCTCTGACAGATTTACAGGTTGATGTCCAGAAAGCTATTGATGAGACATCCCTTCCCGGTGGAGTTATGGTTCAGATCTCAGGAGCTATCAAAGAACAGATGGATGCATTTAAGGATATTGCCATGCTGATGATGATAAGCCTCATATTGGTATATCTGATCATGGCATCGCAATTTGAGTCACTTAAAATGCCTTTTATCATAATGTTCTCTATACCGTTTGCATTTTCAGGTGTTGCAATCGCTTTGTTTTTATCTAATACTACTCTGAGTGTAATATCAGGTATAGGGGCAGTGATGCTTATAGGTATTGTGGTTAAAAATGCAATCGTTCTTGTCGATTTCATAAACCTGATGAGAGAAAGAGGCCATGAATTATATGAAGCTATAGCGATTTCAGGACGTTCACGTCTGCGGCCTGTAATTATGACATCTGCAACAACTATTCTGGGTATGTTACCTCTCGCAATGAGCAAGGGTTCGGGATCAGAGCTCTGGAGCCCAATGGGTGTTGCCGTAATCGGAGGCCTTGTTTTCTCTACAATGGTTACGCTGATACTTGTCCCTGTAGTTTATGCGATATTCTCAAAACGCGGTGAGAGAAATAAAAATCTGGCCGTTTATTCCGAATTTGATTTCATGAATGGTGATAATGGTAATACAATACAAATTGAATCCAATAAATAATTGATTATGAAAGCAATAATGATAATATACAACCAGGCGCATACCGAAAAAGTTGAATATCTGTTTGATAAGCTCAATATAAAAGGGTATTCACTTTGGGAAAATGTACAGGGCAGAGGCTCCAGTACCGGTGTTCCTCATCTGGGAACGCACGCATGGCCTGAAATAAATAAAAGCATACTCACAATTGTCACTGATGATCTGGTGGATAATGTCCTGGATAAGGTAAAAAGAATTGATGCCGTTAATGATGAGGTCGGTATCAGGGCATTTGTATGGGATATACTAAAAATGGTCTGATCTGCATATAATACTATCATCTGTATAACAGTAGAGACGCCCAATTTGGGCGTCTCTACATATATTTATCTGAACGATTTTCTATTCTTCTTCTTCTTCCTCAGAATAAGCCTTGATAACAGCCTCCTGTACATCCCCAGGAACTTGTGAATATTCAGCGAATTTCATTGAATACATTGCACGACCGCCTGTTATAGAACTTAGCGCAGTGGAATACTTATTCATCTCTGCTAGGGGAACCTTCGCTTTGATAACTTCAAAACGTTTTTCACTTGCCATGCCAAGAACCATTCCACGTCTGCCCTGAAGGTCGCTTATCACATCACCCATTCGATCGGAAGGGACCATTATTTCAACATCATAAACTGGTTCCAGGATCTTGGGACCGGCATTTTTAAAAGCCTGACTGAATGCATTTCTTCCTGCAAGACGGAAAGAAATTTCATTTGAATCAACCGGGTGCATCTTTCCATCATATACATAAACTCTTATATCGCGGGCATATGATCCGGTAAGAGGGCCAACCTCCATCTTCTCCATAATCCCTTTCAGGATTGCTGGCATAAATCGGGCATCAATAGAACCACCGACAATACTGTTTACATATACCAGTTTTCCTCCCCAGGGAAGGGCAATCTCTTCTTTGTCGCGAACCGAAATCTTAATATCCTTGCCATTGATTTTTTGCATTGTCGCTTCTTTTGAGCCCTCTTCGAAAGGTTCAATTATCATATGAACCTCACCAAACTGACCTGCCCCGCCTGATTGTTTCTTATGACGATAGTCGGCCTGCGCGGTTTTGGTAATAGTCTCGCGGTAAGGTATCTTAGGAGCATTAAAGTTTGTTGGTATCTTATAAATATTATCAAGATGCCATTTCATAATATTAAGATGATATTCTCCCTGCCCGTGAACAATTATCTGTTTTAATTCTTTCGAGTATTCAATAACAATAGTCGGATCCTCAAGGTGTATTTTGTTTAAAGCTTCACCAAGTTTCTCATCATCACTTTCACTCTGAGCCTTAATTGCTGTTCTGTACTTTGGTTCAGGAAATTTCACACCTTCATATTTCCAGTCGTTACCAGGGACATTGAGCGTGTGCCCTGTCTTGGTATTTTTAAGCTTAACAAATGCCCCGATATCTCCTACATGAAGTTCAGGTACCCTTGTCCGGTTCTTCCCGGCGCTTACATAAAGCTGGGCAAGACGCTCTTTTGTACCATTGTTGCTATTTATGACGTCTAAGTTTTCGGATATTTTTCCGGAATATACCCTGAAATAGTTTATTTCACCTATATGCTCTTCAATTGAGGATTTAAAGACGTACACGGAAGCCGGTCCTGAAGGATTTGGTTTAACTTCATTTCCTTTGCTGTTAACCGGAGCAGGCATGTCAGAAATAGAGGGTGCCTCGGTAGCGATAAATTCCATGAGACGGTCAACGCCAATATTATGTTTTGAAGAGAGACATAAAACCGGGAACATACCTCTTGTCCTTATCCCTTTTGCAATACCTTTTTTTATTTCGTCTTCTGTAAGAGAATCATTTGAAAAAAACAGTTCCATCAGAGCTTCATCACTCTCGGCAGCTTTTTCAACAAGGGCGCTATGCAATTCTGCAGCTCTGGCTGCCTGATCAGCTGGTATATCAACTATTTCTGCCTTTCCTCCATCTTTAGAATACCGGAGCATTTTCATTTTAAGAATGTCGATAATAGAATTGAATCCGGTTCCTTCGTTGACAGGATACTGAATAAGTATGACATTGTTGCTTAATCTTTCTTTAAGCATTTCAAGCGACTTCTCAAAGTTGGCTTTTTCGTGATCCAGTCCGTTAATTACAATAATAAGTGGCTTGTTTTCTTTTTCCGCATGACGGAAATGTATCTCGGTTCCTACTTCAACGCCGTTCTGCACATTAATAGTCATTACCGCAGCATCGGAGGCAAAAAGTGAGGAAATGACTCCGCCACTGAAATCATCCAGTCCAGGTGTATCAAGAATGTTTATTTTATGATTCTGAAATTCTGTATACAGAACTGTCGAAAAGATTGAGTTTCCATTTTCATGCTCGATCGGACGATAGTCTGAAACTGTATTATTTCCTTCAATTGTTCCTCTTCTTTCAATAATGCCGCCAATAAAAAGCATTGCTTCTGCAAGGGTTGTTTTGCCTGAACCCGAGTTACCCAACAGGGCAATGTTTTTAATCTGGTCCGCCTGGAATGTTTTCATGTTTCGCTGGATATTATATGTTATACTTATTTAATATACGATGATTTGGAGGGGACAAAAATAATAATTTTTTAAAAACACTTTAAGAAAGCAGCGAGAATTACAAATTTTTTATTTCCTTTGCAGCAGTTTTTTGAAATACAGGAGTACCGTTTTTTCTCTCTCAGTAAGTTTACAAAACGTTTTTCATGGGGAAAGATCGGGAAGGAACCTGTTGATAACTTACATTTTTAGTAAGATATATTGATTCTGAACATGCTTAAGGGTGCGTAATAGTGACCTGAATATTTATCATATTCAGGCTTTTGATACAGGTATCATATATTGTTTTATAAAATAATGCAACTTGATTTTGAATTAAAAAATAAAACCAATACCTTTGCAAGCCATTTTTTTAAGTAAAATTTAATGCTAAAATAATTGGAAATATGCCGACAATTCAGCAATTAGTAAGAAAAGGCAGGAAGAAACTGGTAGATAAAAGTAAAGCACCTGCTCTGGATTCATGTCCTCAGAGAAGGGGTGTTTGCGTACGTGTTTACACCACAACACCAAAGAAACCTAATTCAGCCATGAGGAAGGTAGCCAGGGTTAGGCTGACCAACCAGAAAGAAGTCAATGCTTATATTCCGGGAGAAGGCCATAATTTGCAGGAACACTCGATCGTACTGATCAGAGGTGGCAGGGTTAAAGATCTCCCAGGTGTTCGTTATCATCTGGTTCGTGGTGCTCTCGACACTTCAGGAGTTGATGGACGTACTCAGAGAAGATCAAAATATGGTACTAAAAGGCCTAAGAAGTAACAGTTAAAGGAATAAGATAATGAGAAAGTCAAGACCAAAGAAGAGGATTCTGTTACCGGATCCAAAATATAAAGATCCGTATGTAACAAGGTTTGTGAATAATCTTATGTTCAGTGGTAAGAAAAATCTTGCTTTTAAGATTTTCTACGACTCACTTGAAATAGTCG
>PLML01000114.1:0-1873 GCA_003141525.1 Bacteroidales bacterium | reverse complement strand
GGTGCATATAAGAAAAAAGAAGATACTCACAGAATGGCTGAAGCAAACAAAGCTTTTGCACATTTCCGGTTTTAATTGAAAATAAGAGGCAGCTGTATAATAAATAGATGGACAAAAACCTGAAATATACCAGAAACATCGGAATCATGGCCCACATTGATGCCGGTAAGACCACTACAACAGAACGCATTCTGTTTTATACAGGTCGTACACATCGTATGGGTGAGGTACATGATGGAAATGCCCAGATGGACTGGATGGTTCAGGAACAGGAAAGGGGAATTACAATAACGTCTGCTGCTACTACTACTTACTGGAAATACAAGGGTGACGATTTTAAAATTAATATTATCGATACTCCTGGTCATGTGGATTTTACTGTTGAAGTAGAAAGATCACTCAGGGTGCTCGATGGTGCCGTTGCTGTCTTCTGTGCTGTCGGAGGGGTTGAACCTCAGTCAGAAACTGTGTGGAGGCAGGCAAATAAATATGTGGTACCGCGAATTGCCTTCATAAATAAAATGGATCGTGCAGGTGCTGATTTCTTCAGTGTGGTTCAGCAGATCCAGGAGAAACTTGGTGCGAATCCGGTTCCGGTTCAATTACCAATTGGTGCTGAAGAGAACTTCATAGGAGTAATCGACCTTGTTGACATGAAGGCACTCATCTATCATACAGATGAAGCTAATGCCACAACCTTTGAAACAGTTGCGGTTCCTGCAGATATGTTAGATGAAGCAGAAGAGTGGAGAGGTAAGCTGATTGAAGCAGTTGCAGACGTTGATGATACTCTTCTTGCAAGATATCTTGAAGATCATGAATCAATTACAGGTGAGGAAATTTTAATTGCACTAAGAAAATCAACGATTGACGGACTCGCAATCCCGGTAATATGCGGCGCTGCTTTCAAAAATAAAGGTATTCAGAGTCTTCTCGATTCTGTGGTTGCATTTCTTCCTTCACCTGTTGACAAAGGTTCTGTGATTGGAATTGATCCAAGAAATGATGAAGAAATTATACGTGAACCGGATGATGAAGCTCCATTAGCCGCTTTAGCATTTAAAATTGCTACGGACCCTTTTGTCGGACGTCTGGCTTTCCTGCGTATTTATTCAGGCTTACTCAAAGCAGGCGATACAGTATTGAATGTACGCACAGGGAAAAGAGAACGGATTAACCGTCTTTTCCAGATGCATGCAAACAAACAAAATCCGAAAGAAAGTATTGCGGCCGGTGACATTTGCGCAGGTGTTGGGTTTAAAGATATCAAAACCGGTGACACATTATGCGCAATTAACAAACCGATCTTACTTGAATCTATGGACTTTCCCGAGCCGGTTATCGGCGTTGCAATTGAGCCGAAAACTCAGGCCGATGTTGATAAACTTATCAATAGCGCTCAATAAACTCGCTGAAGAAGATCCGACATTCCAGGTCAGAACTGATCCCGATAGCGGACAGACAATTATCAATGGTATGGGTGAACTTCATCTGGAAATTCTCATTGACCGTCTTAAGAGGGAGTTTAAAGTTGAATGTAATCAGGGGGCACCCCAGGTTGCATATAAAGAGGCTATTACAGGCACTGCCGAATTCCGCGAAGTATTCAAGAAACAGACCGGAGGCCATGGAAAATTTGCCGATATGACTTTTGAATTGATGCCGGCTGATAAAAATATGAGAGGCCTTCAATTTGTAAATGAGGTTAAAGGCGGACATATACCTAAGGAGTATATTCCATCTATTGAAAAAGGATTCCGCGAAGCAATGGTCAACGGACCACTTGCAGGATTTCCTCTTGATAGTCTTAAAGTTGTGCTCAAAGATGGTTCATTCCATCCGGTTGACTCCGATGCTCTTTCATTTGAAATTG
>PLML01000037.1 GCA_003141525.1 Bacteroidales bacterium | reverse complement strand
TAAGTCCTGGAGAAATCCGGGAATTTCTGTTTTAAGAGACCGTACGAATTTGATCCCAGATGAAGATCTATACCTACTGAAACAACGGTAATTTTTTCAAAATCTCAATCATATCCTTACTATCACTGAGTATATATTTTTCAAAAGCCTCCAAACTTCGATGACCACTTATTCTCATTACAATCGACACCGGGCAGCCTTGATTAATCAGGTTCGTACATAGAGATCGCCTGGCTGTATGAGAGTGACAGAGGTTCCATTTCTCAACGGGCTCAGGATTAAGCTTTACACCGCCTTTTGTGTGAGGAATCGCAGTCATTCGCCTGATGAAAGCGCTTTGACAGATAATCTTTATAAGATCGTTGGTTTTATCGTTATTCAGTTGCTTCGGCATTTTACCATTGTATTTTTTCAGAACTGCCTTAACGTAGCGATGTACAGGAATTTCAGCCTCCTCGCCTGTTTTCTGACTTGTAATTTTGATAATATCATTCTCGATCAGGTCGTTTCTCATTTTTCCCCAGTCAGAGAATCGCAAACCGGTAAAGCACCCTACAATAAAGGAATCTCTGACCGCTTCCAATTCATTGCAGTATAACTTATCTCTATTCTTAGTTTTCGGATGATCTTTGAAAGTACAACGCCAAATCCGGTCAAGTTCTGCCGGGGTCAGGTAAACATTTACAATCTTTTCAGTTTTGACAGCATCTCCAATTTTGAAGCCTTTGTGATCAATATTTGAATGTACTTTCTTAATATATGCCTTGTTGATAATTGCTCGGAAATGTTTTATTTGTGTACGGATGCTACTAATCTTATAGTCTTTTTTAATCTCCAGAAATTTAACAAAGTCCTCAAAGAACTGAACACCCAAACTATCAAATGTCGGTCGCTTTCTTCCACAAAATTCAACCAGATTGCGATATGTAAGTTGATAACCTTTAAAGTTTTTCTTTTTGCTCACTTTGAACTCCGCCAGCCTTTCGTTATAGTATTCCAGAAACTTTACAGGAGCTTTGACGCCACCTGAAGCAACTGACAGATTCATTTTTTCAAGGTATGTTTTCTTTATATCGGTCGTCCGTCCGGATTTATAGTCATCAATTGCACTCAGGAAAGCACCTTCACATTGTTTCAACTGGCTCAGGAAGCTTTTTCCATTAGCATCTTTCAGCTTGGGATTTTTCAGTCCCTCATAATTACTGATCCATTCGCCAGGAGGAATCCTTATATTTGTAGTAGTCTTTACAGGAACTTTCTTTGAAGTCCAGTGTTCGAGGTAGATAAAACCATTCGGTTGTAATTTCAGTTTGGTAAACATTTAATCAATTATTATTATGGATCAAATGTATAAAAACTTTCAAGAATGGCAAATTAATTCGTTGGTTTTTAGTTGGGTTTTTAAAATTGCCATGTGGATATTCAGAGAGCAATATTTAAAGAGTGCCTACATGATAATAAGCTAATAAACAATTAGTTAACAAATTTTATTGCTATTCGGATATTGAGATGGCACTTTTTAAAGCATTGGGAAGTTGATATTGATTATAATATGTTATAATACAAGTATTTACAAATATAAATGTTTAAAAAATGGTGTTACACTGAGTAACACTGAGCAGCACAGAGTTGCACAGAGAAAAACCTTAACTTTACAATAAAAATGGCAACAGAGACAGAACGTAAATTTCTGGTAAAAAGCGAATTCAGACACCTGGCTGTTAGAGAGATAGAAATAATTCAATCATATCTGGTCATAGATCCTGATAAGACTATAAGACTGCGAATTGCAGATGATAAGGCTTTCCTTACCGTTAAATCAAGGCCTAAAAAGAATTCAATAACCCGAAACGAATGGGAAGTACAGATTCCTCTTTCGGATGCAGAAGAGATGATGCGTATTTGTATTCCCGGAAGAATTGTTAAAACACGATACCTGGTGCCATCTGGAAAACATACATTTGAGGTTGATGTTTTTCATGAAAAGAATGAAGGTCTGACTATTGCAGAAATAGAGCTTACATCAGATGATGAACCTTTTGATAAACCTTTCTGGCTTGGAGAGGAAGTGACCGGCATGCCACAATATTATAATGCTAATCTGGCAAAATAGAACTTATCTGTTCAGATCATTTATGATTCTTTGCAAGACATCGGTAAAAGGATATCCTGCCTCTCTAGTAGCAGCCACAAACCCACCGTCAGGTGAAATACATGGATTACCATTTATTTCAATCACAAATACATTATCGTTACTGTCAGTTCTGACATCCACTCTTGCATAGCCCTTTAGATTAAATAAATGCCAGCAGGAGAGGGCTGCGCTTCTCATGTTTTTTGAGAGCTTATTGTTGATCTTATTCCCAGGAAACTCTCTTACAGTATTTATATATTCAAAACTATCCATCTCCCATTTTGCTTTAAAATCAATGATTCTTGGTCTGCTGGCATCATAGTTCACAAAAACTAACTCAGCCGGAGGCAGCACCTCTGGACCATCTTTCCCGGCCAACACACTTATATTGAATTCCCTACCATCAATAAAATCTTCTATAAACCAGTGAGAATCATCAAGCTCTTTTAATTTTACTTCAAAACCGGCCTTACATTCAAAAACCGATTCAGCAGTAATTCCCAGAGAACCATCCTCCCAGATTGGCTTTACGATATATTTTCTTCCTGGTTTAAGAAGTTTAAATTGTGAAGGCAGATACAATCCAGGGTTAATTATTCCTGCATTCTTCATCATATTACTGCAGATAGTTTTATTGGTTGTCAGAAATATTGCTTCAAGGGAATTACCAGAATATGGAATGGAATATAAATTCAGCAGTGCAGGAACAAAATAAATAAGCTCACCTTTGTTATTTATCGACTCAACCAGGTTAAAAACAAAATCAGGCTTTTCATTGGCCAATTCTGCAATCTCGGCCATGAATTGTTCTGTAATGCCTTTTCTATAAACAGAAATTTCAAGATCAATCATGTGTTTTTCAATATGAGCTACCTGATCAAGTACGTCGAGTTCATCTGCTAAAGCGCCCTCGCCAGGTTCATTATAGATAATACAACATCTCCTCATATTTCCTCCTCTCTCTATATAAATATAAAATGTAAGCTCTTTACCCCTTGATCCTCTTGATTGCTGCTTTCATTATCATCTCCATCAAAGTCTGGTATTCAATACCATACATTCGTGATAAAATTGGCAGGTCTGAATGAACGGGGTTTAATCCTGCGAGTGGATTTGCTTCAATGAAGCATATTCTTCCATTGCGGTCGGCTTTCAGATCGACTCTTCCGGCATCAACTGCATCTAACGCTTTCCAGGCGTTAAGTGCGACTGATTTGCATTCGGCGATTATATCAGCATCAAGAGGTTTGTATTTACAATAATTCTGATAATTCTCTTTTACTTCAACAGAGTATGGAAGATTGTCAGCAGTTATAACTTCCATCCCTCCAATTGGAGTAGCTTCCTCACCATGACCGACTATTCCTACTGTAAATTCTCTTCCGGGCAAATACTCTTCAACAAGTGCCGGTTGTCGGAATTCCGCAAGAATCCATTCAACCATTTTCAAAAGTTCAACTGAGGAATGAACAAGACTTTTTTCAGTAATTCCCTTACCTGTTCCTTCCGATACAGGCTTAACGAAGAGAGGGTATGTAAGATTGCATTTCTTCAGGTATTTAATTTCAGTTATCAGGTAACCAGGACTGACAGGAACTCCTGCAGATGCAACCACGAGTTTTGCCAGATGCTTATTTAGTGATAATCCCATTATTACAGNNCAATGTTAAAAACAAGATCCCATCTATTTCCTGCCGCAAGAGCATCAATCAATTGAAAAGCATTACCAATGGATTCTGTTTCATAACCCATTTGCTTTAAAGAATTATCAATCGCATCAACTGTTTCCTGCTTGTCGAATTCGGCAGTTTCATCCATGGAATACCCACGATCAATATACCATGACCGTAGATCGAACGTCAAACCAACTTTCATTTATAAGCCCTATTTTTCAGGATACTCGCATAGTATACCTTTGTAATTACGCAATACTATCCGTTCATCATTGTGTTCTACAACATAGTTTGGAAGCAAAGGAATTTTTCCTCCGCCACCGGGAGCATCAACAACAAACGTAGGCACGGCATAACCACTTGTGAAGCCTCTGAGTCCTTTTATGATTTCAAGACCTTTTTTAACTGTAGTTCTGAAATGGCCTGAACCTGGTATTAAATCACACTGGTAAAGATAATAGGGTCTTACCCTGATCTTCAGCAATCTGTGCATAAGTTCCTTCATTACGGGAACATTATCATTTATACCTTTTAAAAGAACTGTCTGACTTCCAAGAGGAAATCCTCCATCAGCCAGTTTGTTACAGGCTTTTGCACATTCATTCGTTATCTCATCGGGATGTGAAAAATGCAGGCTGATGAAAAGCGGGTGGTATTTTCTAAGAATAGTTATCAGATTGTCGGTAATTCTCTGGGGAAGCACCACAGGAATTCTGGTTCCTATTCGTATTATTTCTACATGTTCAATACTGCGGATATTTGACAGGATATAATCTAGAGTTTCATCATTTAAGGTGAGTGGATCACCACCACTTATTAGCACATCACGTACCTCCGTATGAGTAGCAATATAATTAAATGCCTTTTCAAAATCCTGTCTTCCAAGTTTATCCAGTCTTCCGACAGAATGTGAGCGTGTACAATATCTGCAATAATTTGAACAAACCTGGGTAACTGTAAATAAAACCCTGTCGGGATATCTGTGAACAATTCCTTTAACCGGGGAGAATGATTTTTCGTGCAGAGGATCAGACTGTTCACTACTTGTTTCAAGCAATTCCTCAACAACAGGAATAACATTGCGCCGCAAAGGATGCGATGGTTTGCTGTTGTAAATCAATGAAGCAAAATAGGGAGTGATCCTGAGCGGTAGACGGCCTTTTAGATTATTAATGGCCATAATCTCCTTTTCGGATAATTTCATGATTTTCTTTAGATCTTCGATGCTGGTGAATGCATTCCGAAGCTGCCATTTCCAATCATTCCAGGAGTCGATAGTCGTTAGGGGGAAGTAGCGGTGCATGAACTCCGAACTTCGGTTGCTAACTAACGGAATTGGGATTTCGTTTTGCGAAAAAATCGTGGTTTTCGCGCCAGGCTCTTCATCAGAAGAGCAACCCACGAGGCGACTCTCTCCGTGGAGAGTCGTAGCCTCATTATTGTTAGCGTTCATAGCAAATGATGAAAATTTTCACCTTTTCTTTTTAAGTTTGTTTGTTTTAAATTAATACTGTTCATCTAAAATAATTAGCCACGAAAGTATGTATTCTATAAATACAATGTATCATTCGACCATCAGAAATATTAACACAATTAGTATTTTATTAACAACCGATATTTCTTGTCTCTCATCCATCTCTTCTATAGTTCTGTATATTAATATTTTATATCTTTTACGTATTTGAGATAAGTTGCATCTGTTTTTGGTATTTTTTTGATATTTCAGTTCGAATCATTTTTAATAATTTACCCCGTCATTTTATTCAGCCTGTTTTTCATTTAATTTTCACATCAGGAACGTTTTTAATCATTATGCCAGAATTGTACTTATTCAAATTATTATGAGTACAAACTAGTTTAAATTTCAGTAACATTCATCGAAAACATTTGTTCATTTATTTTATCATTAGACAAATGAATTCTGAAAAAACTTCCATTAATAACAAAAGCAGGTTCAAATCATTTTTTGGAGATGTAGCTGAAGATATTGCAGGTACAAAACAGGATTTTACAGAAGGAAAATTAAGCCGTGCGATTCTTTTAATTGCCTGGCTTATGTTCAGGAGAGGGAAATGGAAACTAAAAGAAGTGTAGGGTTTTAAATAAGTTATTGGGTTATTAAATCGCTATAAATTAATTACTGGCTTTATTCTGACGATTCATTAGAATTCTTCCGCAATTTCTTAATAATTGACCTGCTGCGCTTTCCTTCGAGTCTCTTGATTTTTGATGATACTGTTGGCCTGGTTGGTCTGCGATTTTTTTGTAATGTAAGTGCTTTTGAAACAAGATCGAAGAACTTTTCTGTCACTGCAACCTTGTTCATTAGCTGTGTCCTTTCTGACTGTGAGACAAGTACTATTTCACCTTCTTTATTGATCTTGTTCTTTAACTTATTAAAAATCAATTTCTTTTCCTCTTCTGAGAAGCCTGTTGTTAAAAGCAGGTCAAAACGTAACTCGACTTTAGTACTTACTTTGTTTACATTCTGACCACCGGGTCCGCTGCTTCTCGAAGTCGAAAAAATGAATTCATTCTCAATATTCCTGGTTTTTATTTCTTCCGGATTCATATCTTTCGTATTTGAACTAGAGAAAAAAGAGGGCAACACCTGCAACACTGACTATAGCTCCTAATATCTCCGGAAGTGTAACTTTCTGTTTAAATAGAACAACTGCAGGGAGGATAATGAATACCGGAACAAGGGCCATAATTGTTGATGCGATACCTGCAGCAGTATATTTAATAGCAATCAGTGAAAATGAAACGCCCAGAAACGGTCCAAAAAAGGCACCCAGGCTTGTTAATATCATACCTGATTTATTACGAGTTGCATTTCTTACAATTTTCCATCGTGCGAGAATAGTTACGAGCAATGTATATCCAAAGATCCCTGCAATTATTCTGATTTGAGTCGCAGCAAATGGATCATAGTTCTTCATTCCAAATTTACTCAGTACCAGGCCCAGAGCTTGTCCGACTGCACCACCGAAAGCATAAAGAATTCCTTTTGGCGAAAGTTTTAATGATAGTTTTTCGCCTTTGGCTGACCGACTGAAAATTGCCATAGATATTCCGGAAAATGTCAGAGTCATGCCCAGGTAATGAAACAAAGTAATTCTTTCACCAAGAATAATAAAGCTGAAAAATGCAGTGATAGGCGGAACCAGAGTCATGATCAGCATAGAAAACCTGGAGCCGATCATAGTGTATGATTTGAAAAGGAACAGATCTCCAAATACAAATCCAACAAATCCCGACAACGATAACCATATCCAGTTCTCCATACTGGCATCAACAGGTAATATCAAACCTCTCCGGATAAAGTTGAACAAACTTAGGAAAGCAAATCCAATTATAAGCCTGAGTATATTAACTGCAACTGACCCGATTTTGTTACTGGCTGACTCAAACGAGAGAGAAGTGACTGTCCAGAAAAATGCAGTCAGAAGTGCAGCAAATTCACCCAGATGATGATTAAAAAAAATCATTTTATTATCAGATAGTAATTATCTTTAAAGGCCGTAAAATTATAAATATTTATGTGCAATTTATCATCGAATTACAATTGAGGGATCACAAAGTAAAACAAAGGGAAGAATAGACGATTTTAAAAGACAAATTATGAATATTGAAATCAAAGATCATTTTATCGTGCAATGGAAGAAGTACTTTAACAATGCTGATCTTCCTATAAGTTTCTATTATACAGATAATCCGGGTGATTCGACAATAGTACCATCCAAAGGGAAATGGAACTGCCTTATATGTGAACTTCAGAAGGTCATGGCGGGACAATCTTTAGCTTTTAGTTCGGAGTCACTGAAATGCGGAGGTGCAAAACGTTACCTGGGATTTGCTGATAGAATGCGTCCAAACTTTGAATATTTCCTTTCATGCGGGATTGAAAACGAAATGGAAGGGGAGAGGTACATCCGCACTCCACAATTAGTACGAGAGCTGATGGAAAAACAGAAGAAGCTGGCTATTAAGGAGAAATATATAGTATTTAAAAGATGGGACAATCTGGTTGAAAATGATAATCCTGATGTTGTAATATTCTTTGCAACACCCGATATTCTGTCCGGACTTTTTACCCTTGCAAATTTTGATCAGTCCGAACCAAACAGCACTATTACTCCTTTTGGTGCAGGTTGCGGATCAATAGTTTATTACCCGTTTATCGAAAAAGGTTCCCAACGGCCGAGAGCAGTAATCGGAATGTTTGATGTTTCAGCCAGAAAATGTGTTCAGGAAGGAGTTCTGACTTTTTCCGTCCCAATGATCAAGTTCACTAAAATGATCAGTTATATGGATGAAAGTTTTCTGATAACTGATTCCTGGAAAAAAGTTCAGAAGAGAATTAATTAGGTTTAATGGCCCCTCATCCCCCTAAAAGGGGGCTTATTCTATGCATTCAAGTGTAATTAGTCTGGGGATATAACAGTATATTAGATCCCTTCAGGGAGATGTCCGCTTAAGGGGGATAGAAGGGTTTATTCAGTAATCTCAAAAGTATATTCTCCTGACCCTGCCTCCATAGTAACTTTATTGTCAGCAGACTTAATATCCTTGAGATAAATATTCAGAGATAATGCTTTGCCATCCCCGGTAACTTTGTCCTGACTAACGGCTGGTAAAATAATTGTAGCAGTTGTATTTACAGGTATCCTGACCTTAACTATGATTTTTCCGTCCTTTTTTTCCCATCCTGAAGCAATTGTACCATACGAGCTTTCAAAAGAAGCTCTGGAATATGCAAGTTTTTTAGTCGGATGCGGCTGAATAATAATATGTTTATATCCGGGTCCCATAATTTCTATCCCTGCTGATACCCTGTACATCCAATCACCTATGGCTCCATAAGCATAATGATTAAATGAGTTCATGCCCGGATCCTGGAAAGTGCTGTCAGTCTTCTCTCCATCCCAGCGTTCCCAAATAGTAGTAGCGCCCATTTTTACAGGGTATAACCAGGAGGGATAGGATTCCTGGAGTAACAGATCATAGGCTACATCCGTATATCCATTGTCGGATAGAACATGGCATAGATAAGGTGTTCCCAGGAACCCGGTAGAAAGGTGATTATTCCTGATTTTAATGTCATTAGCCAAAAACTCTGCAGCTTTACTTCGTAAGTTATCGGGTAGCAGATTGAATTTAAGAGCGAGCACATAAGATGTCTGAGAATTGGTTCCTACTCTTCCGGCTTTAGTAACATACTCATTTATAAACACTTCTTTAATTTTATTAAAAAGATCTGTATACATTTTCGCATCTTCGGTTTTGCCAAGCGCCTTTGCCGTTTCTGAAAGAATACTTGTTGAATATGCGTAGAATGCGGTTGCAATAAAATCGTGGTCGGTATATCCATCGGATTCAGTATGGCTATTAACCGGAGGATGATAAAACAGCCAGTCTCCAAAAACGCTGCCATTCTTCCAGATATAGTTATCTCCGGCTTTTTTCCTTATATATTCAACCCATGCTTTCATGCTCTTGTACTGTGTTTCAAGTAGCTTTTTATCACCATAAACCTGGTAAATTGTCCATGGTGCAATTACTGAGACATCACCCCATCCCGCAGAAGTTTCTGCTGTCAGCGATCCTTGTTTATTAAGAATATCCGGAATAACAAATGGCACTTCTCCGGCAGGTTTCTGATCAGCGGCAATATCCTTTAGCCATTTTGTGAAAAATGAAGAGACATCCATATTAAAGGCTGCAGTCCTGCAGAATGCCTGAGCATCACCCGTCCAGCCGAGTCGTTCGTCTCTCTGGGGGCAGTCAGTAGGAACATCCACAAAATTGCCTTTTTGGCCCCACTGAATGTTATGCTGTAATTGATTGACGAGAGAATTGGAACATTCAAAACTCCCTGTAACGACCATGTCTGAATGGACGACCACTCCGGTGAGATTGTCAGTTGTGAGTTCTCCGGGAAACCCTGTAACTTCAACAAATCTGAATCCCATGAAAGTAAATCTTGGTTCATAAATTTCTTCACCTGTTCCGGACAAAGTATATGCTAACTGACATTTTGCAGCGCGCAGATTTGCAGTATAAAACTCACCATATTTATCCATTATTTCCGCATGACGCAATATAACCACAGAGCCTTTATTCCCTGTAACTTTTAACCGAAGCCAGCCGACCATATTCTGTCCCATATCAACGACAAGTTTTCCTTTTGGTGTTCTGAATATTTTAATCGGCTTAATTTCCTGGATCTTCCTTACCGACGATCCTTCAGCAGCAATCAGGTTGCTATTATTGTAGTTGCCAATTATTACGCTTTGCCAGCTTTTGTCATTGTACCCCGGATTGCTCCAGCCTGTGAGTTTTTTTGTCGCGTCAAAGGTCTCGCCGTTATATATATCACTCATCCTGATAGCTCCGTCATTTGAAGCTTTCCATGTCTCGTCAGTCATAATCATTGATTCGGAACCATCTGTATATGTTATTTTTAACTGTAAAAGAAGGCCAAGTCTTTTTCCATAGATTGCCCAGTTATTACCCCAGGCTAGTGTTCCCCTGTACCAGCCGTCGCCAAGAACGGCTCCGATAGCATTATTACCTTTTAATAATAAATTAGTTACATCATATACCTGATATTGAAGTCTTTTATTATATGATGTCCATCCGGGTGTGAGAACCTGGTCGCCAACTTTTTTCCCATTCAGCTGTAACTCATAAAGACCATGAGCTGTAACATATATTCTTGCAAAAGCTACAGTTTTGGTCAATAAAAATTCTTTTCTGAAATGTGGGGAAGGAGAATATCTTAGCGTATCACCTTCCATTTCAATCCATTTTGCTCTCCATTCAGATTGTGAAAGCAACCCCATTTCCCAGTTAGATACAGTACTCCATTTTGATTCCCTGCCTTTATTGTCCCAGACTTTTACCTGCCAGAAATATTTCTGCCCTGATTTAAGATCAGAACCTTTATAAGACTGTAGAATAGATTCATCAGACTCAACCTTGGCTGACTGCCAGGCAATTTTTGAAGATGAAAAGTTCTCATCTGAAGCAACTCTTATTGAGTAAGCAGTTTGCATGATATTATTTCCGGTTCCTCTTATCTTCCATGAAAAGCCGGGTTGTTTATTGTCGATTCCTATGGGATTTACCTTATGATCTACAGTCAAATCTTTTACAGACAGATCCTGGGTAAAAGCGGCTACAGATAACAAAAGAAAAAAAAGTGTCAGTCTAAGTGATTTCATAGTGCAGGGATATCTGATAATTAATATCAAGGTTATAAATAATTGTCTGAATAAAAAAATATCTTAAAAGCCTTTTTCATTCATGAAAGTTTATAAATTGCAGTCTACTCAAAAAAAATACACATGAATCCTTTTGCAGGTATTTTACTGATTGCATTAGGGAGTATCGGCGCTGCCAGCTTCTATGTACCCTTCAAAAAAGTCAAATTGTGGGCATGGGAATCGTATTGGATCAGCCAGGGTGTGGCTGCCTGGCTAATAGCCCCGATTTTGTTCGCAATTATCTTTGTTCCAAAGGGTGAGCTTTTCCCGATCATTCATGAAGCGCCGTCATCTGCTAAACTGATGGCGATGTTATTTGGAGCTTTGTGGGGCTTTGGGGGATTGACTTTTGGCTTAAGCATCAGGTACCTGGGTGTGGCTCTAGGACAAAGTATAGCATTAGGTCTTTGCGCTGCTTTCGGTACTCTAATACCTCCAATAATTGCAGGGGATAATCTTTTTTCGTCAGCAGCCGGAATATTAACCATAGCCGGCGTGTCGATAACGGTAGTGGGAATTGCGGTTATAGGCTATGCCGGCTCACTTAAGAGCAAGGAAATGACCGAGGTTGAAAAAAGAGCAGCTGTAAAGGAATTTGCTCTGAAAAAAGGGATATTTATTGCTATCTTCGCAGGGGTCATGAGTGCTTGTTTTAATTTTGGATTTGAATCAGCAAAACCAATAGAAAATGTGGCTCTAGCACATGGTACAAATCCATTATTTCAAAAAAACCCATCCCTGATATTCATACTTTTTGGGGGATTCATTACAAACCTTATTTATTGCGGATATCTGAATATCAAAAATAAAACCTACAGGGATTATATTTCTGTCTCTGGCAGCGTTCTGCTTAATAATCTGTTTTTTACGTTCCTTGCAGGCTTCTTATGGTTCCTGCAGTTTCATTTTTTCGGAATGGGCTCAAGTAAACTTCCGCATGGAATGGCTGTTTTTGGCTGGAGCATCTTGATGGCGCTAAATATAGCCATAAGCAATATCTGGGGTATTTTTCTGAATGAATGGAAAGGGGCAAAAAGAAAAACTATTATTGTATTGATATCAGGAATTATCATTCTTATACTTTCAACTTTTGTTGTTAAATTAGGGTAACTAAAATGGAAACGAAAAGATTTGGTTTTAAAATGAAAATGCTTCCGGGTTTCAGGGAAGAATATAAAAAACGCCATAGTGAAATATGGCCTGAACTTGTGCGTTTATTAAAAAGTGAGGGTATAGGGAACTATTCCATTTTCCTCGATGAAGAAACCAGTACGTTATTTGCGTACCAGGAACAATCCGGAGAGAGCTCTTCGCAGGATCTTGGCAATACCGAAGTTGTTAAAAAGTGGTGGAAATATATGGCTGATATTATGGTAACGAATCCTGATAACTCTCCGGTAACAATTCCTCTGGAACAGGTGTTTTATATTGAATAAGACAAAAGATAAAAGTCAAGACTGTCAATAAAGTCCTTTGTGAACCTTAGTGTAAACCTTTGAGCGCCTTTGTGGTAAAAAATCAATAACCATAAAGGATCACAAAGTAGAACCAAAGTAACGCAAAAGAAAAAATCAAACAACTGAAATGAATTGAAGATTAACATAATAGACACTAAAATCAAAATTACCTATGAAAAAAGACATAATAGAAAAATCATATCAGCTTGCAAAGAAACAATATGCTGAATTAGGAGTTGATACCGACAAGGTAATTTCTGAAATGGATAATATAAGCATCAGCTTGCATTGCTGGCAAACTGATGATGTAGGTGGTTTTGAAAAACCCGGAGCCGTCCTTGGTGGAGGTGGCATTCAGGCAACCGGAAACTTTCCTGGCAAAGCAAAAACTATTGAACAGATGAGATCTGATCTTGATAAGGTAATGTCGCTGCTGCCCGGAAAACAAAGGTTGAATCTTCATGCTATTTATGGTGAGTTCGGCGGCAAGCTTGTGGACCGTGATCAGATTGAGGCAAAACACTTTCAGGGTTGGATAGACTGGGCAAAGAAAAAAGGGATAGGCCTTGATTTTAATTGTACTTGTTTCTCTCATCCCTTAGCTGATGATGGATTCACCCTGTCAAGCAAAAATGAAAAAATAAGAAAATTCTGGGTCGAACATACAAAACGCTGCCGTGCCATTGGAGCTGAAATGGGAAAGCAACTCGGGACTCCTACCGTGCATAATATCTGGATTCCTGATGGTATGAAAGATACCCCTGTTGACAGGAATACCCTGCGAAAAAAACTTAAAAAATCATTGGATGAGATCTTCGCTGTTAAATACCCTAAAAAATATCTCAAAGATTCAGTCGAAAGTAAATTGTTTGGAATAGGATCTGAGGCTATGGTCGTCGGATCTCATGATTTTTATATGGGTTATGCCATAAAAAACAACATAATGATAACTCTGGATAATGGGCATTTTCATCCGACAGAACAGGTAGGGGATAAGATCTCTTCTATCCTTCATTTTGTTGATGAAATACTCTTGCATCTCACCCGTGGAGTACGCTGGGACAGCGATCATGTTCTTACCCTGAACGAAGAACTGATTCTGATAGCACAGGAAATAGTCAGGACAAAAGCTCTGAACAGGGTTAATGTTGGTCTGGATTTCTTTGATGCAAGTCTTAACCGTATTGGCGCTTACGTTATTGGAACACGTTCTGCTCAGATGGCTTTTATGTATGCTCTGCTGGAACCTTTTAAAACCCTTGTCAGGTATGAAGAAGAAACCAAAAACTTTGAAAGACTTGCTTTACTTGAGCTTCTTAAGACAAAACCCTTTGGGGCTGTTTATGATTATTATTGTTTAAAGAATAAGGTTCCTGCAGGACAAGATTATA
This sequence comes from Bacteroidales bacterium, assembly GCA_003141525.1. Lineage (GTDB taxonomy): Bacteria > Bacteroidota > Bacteroidia > Bacteroidales > VadinHA17 > LD21. The sequence goes on along the minus strand of PLML01000037.1, from coordinate 2,129 downwards.
TAGATGAGATAGTGAAGTATGAAAAAGATGTGCTTCTAAAGAGGTAGAAATTCTATGAAAGAGACAGTTATAGCTATTTATGACATCGGCAAAACAAACAAGAAGATAATTCTATTCAATGAGGATTTTAAAATAGTCTCCGAAATTGAAGAGAAATTTATTGAAATTTACGATGATGATGGCTTTGAATGTGATGATATTGAAAATATTGAAAGGTGGATTAAGGAGTCTCTGGCAGGATTGATACGTTCAGATAAGTATGAACTTAAAGCTGTCAATTTTACAACTTACGGAGCAACACTCGTTTATCTTGATGAATATGGGAAAAGACTCACCCCTGTGTATAATTATCTGAAACCTCTTGATGAGAAAATATCGGAAAACCTTTACAAGAGATATGGCGGAAGAGATGAATTTTGCAGAAGAACAGCGTCTCCTGCCCTGGGCATGCTCAATTCTGGTTTACAGCCACTCTGGCTAAAGGCTGCCAAACCTGAAATATTTTCTAAAATAAAACATATCCTTCATTTTCCTCAATACCTTTCATATCTTATTACCGGTAAGATCTATGCCGAACATACCTCAATAGGATGTCATACCGCTTTATGGGATTTTGACAACATGTGTTATCATCCGTGGGTAAAAGTCAAGGGATTGAACCTTCCCGATCCTGTTCCGGTGGAAACATTGAATGATGTGATTCTTGAGGGGAAAAAACTTCAGATAGGCATCGGTATTCATGATAGCTCATCTTCGCTTGCTCCCTATTTTTCAAGCAGTGCAGGGAAGTTTTTGCTAATTTCTACGGGAACATGGTGCATTAATATGAATCCATTCAATACTGAAAAATTAACCACAGAACAACTTGACAAAGATTGCCTCTGCTATATGAGCATAACAAGACAGCCGGTAAAGTCTTCCAGGTTATTCCTTGGACATTTGCACGAGATGGCTGTGAAACAGATAGCTGCTCATTTTAAAAAGTCAGAAGAATATTATAAAAAGATCAAATCAGATATTCAGCTGTCGACTCGATTAAGGTCAAAATTTAAAGATAAAAAAGTATTCTTTCAAAATGGTCCATATTCCCGCGATTTAAGGGATTATATAGATATGTATGAGTTTAATACTACCGAGGAGGCTTATCATCAGTTAATGAATGAATTAGGTGGTCTTACAATAGAAGCAATAAACCTGGTTCTTCCGGAAAATGACGAATCTGCAAATATTTATATTACAGGAGGATTCTCAAAAAATGAACTCTTCCAGCATCAAATTTTAAATGGATACCCGTTAAAAACTGTATATACATCTGAAATTGCCAATGGGTCAGCGTTGGGAGCTGCTCTGGTTGTTTCAGGCTCGAAATCTTCCATGAACCTAGGACTTACGAGATGCAAACTTTGACATTCTGATTCATATTGGCTGATAAGTATAATTCTTGTTATGAAATCAATATAATCTTATGCCTAAGGCTGCATTAAGTTTATAGATACTTGCTGCATAATCAATTCTTGATTTAAGAAGATTCAACCTGCTTTCAGAAACTGCAGTATTTGCATCGAGAAGATCAAGATTTGTAATTACACCGGATTTAAAGCTTGTTTCAGCAAGTGAATATGCTTTTAATGCTTGTTTTAGCTGAAGCTCAAACTGACTTACTTTTTTCTTTGCAGCTAACAGGTATGCTTCGGCTTCATAGACCTCGTTTGAGATATTTCGCTTGGTAAATTCAGATTCATAGGACAAAGAGGTTATTGCTGATTGAGCCTGTGCAAGATTGTACTTATTTTTCATACCGTCAAAAAGTGGAACTCTTAACCCAAGACCGACAACATAATTCGGTGTGAACTTATTCAAATCGGGAATATATCCGTTTTTTGCACCTGCAGATGCCTCAAGGTTCAGCAAAGGTCTGTTCTGTAATTTTGTCAGATCATATCTCAACTCAGCAAGGGTAGCTTTCTTCTCGTTAATTAGCACTTCATCCCTGTTGTGAAAAGCGTACGATAATATTGAATCAGAAGGGATAACCGGAGGATCAATTAGAAGCTCGTTTTTTACTATAGGAGTCGTGATCTGATCATTACCAAGCAAAGAGTTTAAAGATGCCTGCTGTGCGATCAAAG
>PLML01000069.1 GCA_003141525.1 Bacteroidales bacterium | reverse complement strand
GTTTTCCTATTCAGAAGCAACAGGTTAAAATGCTTGGACATGATTATTGTTCTTTTGATATTTATAATTACAGGGGAAAGAAACTTAAAGAAAAACTTGAATCACATCTGAAATCGGGAAAGATATCATCTTTGCTTTTTTCCAACCCGAATAATCCCTCCTGGATCTGTCTCAATGAGGAGGAACTGGCAATAATTGGAGAACTTTCGAAGAAATACGATGTTATCGTTATTGAAGATCTGGCTTACTTCGGTATGGATTTCCGGAAAGATTATTCAAATCCCGGCAGACCACCATTCCAGCCAACAATTGGGCACTATACTGATGATTATATTATGCTTATTTCGAGTTCCAAAATATTCAGCTATGCAGGTCAGCGAATTGGTATGATGGTTATATCTGATCACCTGTTCAACAGGTCTTATCCTGACCTTTTAAGATATTATTCGACAGATAAATTTGGACATTCAGCTATCTTTGGCGCATTATATGGTTTGTCAGCAGGGGTGACACATTCGGTTCAGTATGGTTTAACGGCACTTCTGAAAGCAGTTAATGACGGAACTTACAAATACCGCGATGATGTACTGGAATATGGAGAAAAGGCCAGGGAGATGAAAAGAATGTTTATTTCGAATGGTTTCCAGATAGTTTATGACATGGACCTGGATGAACCTCTGGCCGATGGTTTTTATTTTACTATTGCTTATCCGGGTATGTCAGGTGATAGACTGATTGAGCAGCTTCTCTGCTATGGAATAAGTGCCATTTCACTTGTGACTACAGGAAGTGACAGGCCTGATGGTTTGAGAGCATGTGTTTCACTGGTTCCACTCGAACAATTCGGTGACCTTGAGTTACGCTTAATAAAATTCCGTGACGATCATCCGATAAAAAGGAATTAATAAATAAAAATATGGCAAAGATAAGGGGCAGTATTGTAGTAGATGTAGAGAAATGCAAAGGATGCGAAGTATGTATGGTTACTTGTCCTACAGGTACCATCGCAATGGCAAAAGAGGTGAATGGAAAGGGTTATAACTATGCATTTCCGGCAAATCCTGAGCTGTGTATCGGTTGTGCGAATTGTGCAATGGTTTGTCCGGACGGTGTAATAACAGTTTATAAAACAAAAATATAAACATCAATGGAAAAGGAATTAAGATTGATGAAAGGAAATGAAGCAGTTGCTGAGGCTGCAATTCGTGCCGGAGTGGACGGCTACTTTGGATACCCCATTACACCTCAGACTGAAATCATTGAATACCTTATGGAAGCAAATCCTGCTGAGACAACCGGTATGGTGGTGCTCCAGGCTGAAAGTGAAGTTGCTGCAATTAACATGGTCTACGGAGGTGCGGCATGCGGTAAAAAAGTTATGACTACTTCTTCTTCACCCGGAATAAGTCTTAAGCAGGAGGGCATCTCATATATTGCAGGAGCAGAACTCCCATGCCTTATTGTCAATGTTGTAAGGGGAGGCCCCGGACTGGGCACGATACAGCCTGCTCAATCAGATTATTTCCAGTCAACAAAGGGAGGAGGGCATGGTGATTATCATCTGATTGTACTGGCTCCGGCATCAGTTCAGGAGATGGCTGACTTTGTCGATCTGAGTTTCGAACTGGCTTTTAAATACAGGAATCCGGTTTTGATGCTTTCTGACGGTGCTATAGGACAAATGATGGAGAAAGTTTATCTCAGTCCGTTTAAAGAGAGGTCAAAAACTGTTCCGGAATGGGCGACCAGTGGAAAGCCTTCTACACGAGAAAGAAATATAATAACTTCCCTCGATCTTGATCCCAACAGGCAGGAGGTATTTAACAGGAAACTCCTGGCAAAATATGATGAGATAAGGAAGAAAGAGGTAAGATATGAGGAATTTTTATGTGAAGATGCTGAATATCTTTTGGTTGCATACGGAACAAGTGCAAGGGTCTGTCAGAAGTCTGTCCAGCTTGCCAGGGAACAGGGAATTAAAGCTGGTTTGTTAAGACCTATAACTCTTTTCCCGTTCCCGACAAAAAGAATCAATGAGCTGGCCGGAAAAGTAAAAGGCATGCTCTCAGTTGAAATGAGTGCCGGTCAGATGGTAGAAGATGTTCTTCTGTCTGTAAACGGGAAAGTTCCTGTTTATCATTTTGGCAGAATGGGTGGTATTGTAACAACCCCTGAAGAGGTGGTAGAAAATCTGAAATCAAAATTCATAGGAGGTTAAAAGATGACTCAATATACAGGGATCAAAGAGATAATAAAACCGGAAAATCTGGTATACAAGAAAACTGATATTATGACAGAAAACACCCTGTCGTATTGCCCCGGATGCGGTCACGGTACGGCTCATAGGCTTATTGCCGAAGTTATAAGTGAAGAAGGTCTCCAGTCTGAGGCCATAGGTGTGTCTCCGGTAGGCTGTTCCGTTTTTATGTATAATTATCTAAACATTGACTGGCAGGAAGCGGCACATGGTCGTGCTCCTGCTGTGGCAACTGCGATCAAACGTCTGTTGCCGGAAAAATTTGTTTTTACTTATCAGGGGGACGGAGATCTTGCAGCCATTGGCACCGCTGAAACAATTCATGCATGCAACAGGGGGGAAAACATTATGATAATTTTTATTAATAACGGTATCTATGGCATGACAGGAGGCCAGATGGCACCGACAACTCTCCCGGGAATGAAATCATCAACATCACCTTATGGCAGAGATGTTAAAACGATGGGTAATCCGCTTAAAATGGCAGATCTTGTTGCTACTCTTCAAGGATCTTATTACGTTACCAGACAGAGTGTGCATACCGCGGCAAATGTTAAAAAGACAAAGAAAGCAATTAGAAAAGCTGTTCTGTATCAGAAACTTAATAAGGGTACTTGTATGGTTGAAATAGTCTCAAACTGCCCATCGGGCTGGAAGATGACGCCTGTGCAGTCGAATAAATGGATGGAGGAAAATATGTTCCCGTATTATCCTCTGGGAGACCTGAAAACACCAAAAGAATAGTCAATTCCAAGAAATAAATTCATAAGAAAATGACTGAGGAAATAATTATAGCCGGGTTTGGTGGACAAGGTGTCCTTTCAATGGGTAAAATAATGGCATATTCAGGTGTGATGCAGGATATGGAAGTAAGCTGGATGCCTTCCTACGGACCCGAGATGCGCGGTGGAACAGCAAATGTTATTGTCATAATAAGCAGCGAAAGGATCAGTTCACCAATAATAAAACAATTCGACACTGCAATCATCCTGAACCAGCAATCACTAGATAAGTTTGAGAGTTCAATTAAACCAGGTGGAGTACTTATCTATGACGGTAATGGTATTACAAGGCATCCTGAACGAAAGGATATTAATGTCTATCGGGTTGATGCCGCTGAAGAAGCTTCGAGGATGAACAGCCCCAAAACATTCAATACCATTGTCCTCGGCGGTTTCCTTAAAGTGAAACCTATTATTAAACTCGAGAATGTCCTTAAGGGATTGAAGAAATCCCTTCCTGAAAGATATCATAATCTTATTCCCATGAATGAGAAGGCGCTGAAAAGGGGTGAAGAGATAATTAAGGAGATCCAGAAGTCACTCTAGAACCAGTTTTGGGACTGTTTAAAAAGTCCTTTGTGAACCTTAGTATCACCTGCTAAGTTACTTTTCGTAGAAATGCATCTCCTTAATATATTTCCACACCGGTTCCGGAAGGAAATAAGACATATCCTTTCCATTTTTAATTCCGTTACGGATGAAAGTGCCGGATATCTCCATAAGCGGAGCGTTTACCCTATGAATATCAGCAGCTGAAAATATTCGGTTAAACAGGAGGGAAGCTGGTCTTTTTGAATCAGTACGCGGATAAACATAAATCGGGTACTTGCTAACAAGGTCCGCTGCATTTTTCCATTTATGAAGGGTAAAAAGATTGTCTTCACCCATTACGAGACAAAACTCATTTTTCTGGTATTTTTCCTTGAGGTACGTCAGGGTGTCAATAGTATATGAAGGAACAGGCATTTTAAATTCTATATCCGAAGCTTTGAGTCTGTCATTATCTCCGATAGCCAGCTGTGACATATATAAACGATGATGATCGGCAAGCAGTGTCTCTTTCTTTTTTAAAGGATTATGCGGACTTACCACGAACCATACCTGGTCGAGACCGGCAAATTCAGTCATGTATCCGGCAATAGCCATATGGCCAATATGGACAGGATTAAAAGATCCGAAGTATAAACCGACTTTTGCCATCTTTATATCCTGAATTACCTTCCAAGAAATGATGAAACTATTTTTAAAGCTTCTTCTTTTGCTTTATCCAGCTGGTGATTCACAATGAGTGTATCAAACTGATTAGCAAGTTTTAATTCATCTTTTGCCTTTTCAACCCTAATTCTGATTTTATCAATAGTATCTGTTTTTCTTTTTACAAGCCGGTTCTCGAGTTCCTGAACTGAAGGAGGCATAACGAATATTGCTATTGCGTTTGTACCAAATTTATTTTTCAGGCTTATCCCACCTCTGACATCAACATCAAACAGGACATGTTTACCAATTGCCCATATTCTCTCCAGTTCACACTTCAGTGTCCCGTAGAAAAGATCTTTGTAGACTTCTTCCCATTCAACGAATTCATTGTTCTTAATCTTTTTTTTGAATTCCTGAACTGTAAGAAAAAAATAATCTTCTCCATCTTTTTCATTGCCTCTTATCAGCCTGGTAGTAGCAGAAACTGAAAACGAAAGATTTAATCCGCTATCGAGCAGATGTTTAACTATTGTTGTTTTCCCTGCACCTGAGGGAGCTGATATTATTACAAGTTTACCGTCCATTTCTTTTTTATCAGAGGCTTAAAGGCACAAAGGCAAAGACCATAGACTATTAAATTCTGTTGAGCCATTATGCCGTGACGCCGTTATGCTGTTAAATTATAAAACATTTAATGTCTGCTCTTTGATTTTTTCAAGTTCATCCTTCATCATCACCACAAGTTTTTGTATTGAAGCATCGTTAGCTTTTGAACCTATAGTGTTGATCTCACGACCTATTTCCTGTGCAATGAAGTTTAATATTTTCCCGTTTGGTGAAGGTGTGTTAATTGTTTCAACGAAATAATCACAATGGGTTTTCAGCCTTACCTTTTCTTCGTTGATGTCATATTTTTCAAGATAGAAGATGATTTCCTGTTCGAACCGGTTCTTATCGACTCTTTCAGGGCCCAGGTTCTCTTCCAGAAGGGACATAAGCTTTTCCTTTATTTTCGTAATCCTTCCAATTTCAAATGTTCCGACAGTTTCCAGTAATGATAAAATTTTACTGATGCATTTTTTTAGATCTGCCATTATTGAGTTTCCCTCCTCAATTCTATAAAGATCAAGCATATTAACTGACTCGATGATCTGTTTTCTGACAATTTCCCATTCAGCTTCTGGCATCTCGGGCTTTTCAGTTTTCAGGGTGTCGGGGAGTTTCATTATCGCAGTAAAAATCTGATCATCAAGGTCTATCTGTAGCTCGGCCGCTATATCTTTGAACTGGTTATAATAATTTCTTACTGCCGATTTGTTAATAACTGTAACAACCTCATCATCGAGCATATCGCAATAAATTGAAAAATCAATTTTACCTCTGTCGAGTCGCTGACTGATAATATTTCTTATTTCAGGTTCCTTTTCCTTGTAAAGCCAGGGTAGCTTAGTATTTAAATCAAGTTGTTTGGAATTGAGTGATTTTATTTCAATAGTTATTTTTTTCTGCTGAGTCTCAGCAATGGCTTTTCCATAGCCTGTCATGGATTTGATCATTTCCTCAAAGTTATAAATAGTAAAGTGAAGCGAGTGTAAGTTACAAATTTCCATGCTAAATTACTAATATCAGCACTTCAAACGATGAATTAAAGATACTTTATAACCTCTCCAGTCTGACAGTAAAATGTCTCATTATAGGTGCTTCCCACACAATCTTTACACCTCTTTTTATCTGCTCTCTTCTATTAAAAACATTTTTGACTACTGCTGCAGCGTAATCCATATGATTATCAGTATAGACTCTTCTGGGCAATGCAAGTCTGACCGTTTCAAGTTCGGGATAACGATTTTGCCGGGTTATCGGATCCCTGTCTGCCATCATCGCACCTATTTCAGCACTTCTCACACCGCCTTCTGCATAAAGTTCAAGTGCAAGCGCCTGGGCTGGGAATTCTTCTATTGGAATATCAGGAAGGAACTTTTTTGCGTCAATAAATATGGCGTGACCACCGAAAGGCTCAAGAACCGGAATGCCATACTCTTTCAATATGGTTCCCAACCTTGAAACTTGTTTTATACGCGATTCGAGATATAATAGCTCAGTCCCCTCATAGAGCCCCTGGGCAAGGGCATTCATGTCTCTTCCCGACATACCACCATAAGTAATAAAACCTTCATATATAATATTATATGTCGAAGCCTGGCGAAAGAGTTCTTCTTCTCTGAAACCAATAAAACCTCCCATATTCACAATTGCGTCCTTTTTTGAACTCATAGTCATACCATTAGCATAGGAGAACATCTCCCTGGCTATATCCCTTATATCTTTATCTGCATATCCATCTTCTCTCAACTTGATAAAATATGCATTCTCAGCAAATCTTGCAGAGTCAATAATAAACTTTACGCCATATTTACGTGAAAGGTTCCCTACCTCTCTCAGGTTGGACATACTTACCGGTTGTCCGCCTGCAGTGTTGTTGGTGACTGTAACGATTATACAGGAGATCTTCCCGGACGGATTAGTCCTAAGAACATTCTCCAGTTTTTCAATATCGACATTCCCTTTAAACGGATGCCAGGCTGTTGTGTCAGCAGTTGCATCAATAGTACAATCGATAGCTTTAGCCTTTCTGAATTCGATATGACCTTTTGTTGTATCAAAATGCGAGTTCCCCGGAACGATGTCCCCCTCTTTTACAAGAACAGAAAAGAGTACGTTTTCTGCAGCTCTTCCCTGATGTGTAGGAAGAAAAAAATTGAACCCGGTTATATCTTTTATGGCATCTTTAAGTTTATAATAAGAGGATGCCCCGGCATAGCTCTCATCTCCAAGCATCATCGCTGACCATTGTTTGTCGCTCATAGCTCCGGTACCGGAATCAGTAAGCATGTCAATGAACACCTGTTCTGATTTCAGGTTAAAAAGATTGAATGAAGCTTCTCTAATCCAGTCAGCTCTCTGTTCTTTTGTGCTTCTGTATATGTTTTCGACCATTTTTATTTTATATGGTTCTGTAAATGGTAAGTCCATAATTTTAATAGATTATAAAAATGTTTAGAAAATTTTAATGATATTATAACGGTGATAATAAGTCCATTAATTGGGCTTATGCTAGCTATTTTCAGAAAAGAAATCTCTGTTTTTGATATTCTTGTATATATCAAGCTGACTATTTTCCGTTAAAGAAATCCTGCGTATCAATTTTCAAAATTATTCCTGTAAAATTAAAGGTATTTTGTGATCTATTCAACCAAGAACTCTGATCTTTAAAATAACTAAAGTACAGCCTCTATAGACTTTACTGCTTTTATAGTTTTTAAAACTTTTATAGTTCTTTCTGATATATCCTGAATTTCTTAACCACTTTGCATCCGACTCTTTCATATTCGCCTCTCATCTTGGTATTGTTTTCAAGCACTAAATGACTGTCAAGAGTGTCCATTTTATGATTTATTCCGGATTGCAGTATTTTTACACCCATAAGAACGTCAAGTCCTTTTCCGCGGTACCCCTTTTTAACACCGCCAAGCATCATCAGTAGCTTTTTTGATCTTTTGGATTCTTTTAAGATCTTAAAAATCCCGAAAGGCAACAATTTGCCGTTCGCTTCTCTTATTCCCTTACTGATATCCGGCATACCAACAGCGAATCCCACTAATTTCCCATCAGCTTCAATAACTTTAATAAATTTCGGATCGAGTATTGGCAGGTAGCGGGCAGCGAAATCGGTCTTCTCCTTATCATTAAGAGGAACGAACCCATAAATCTCTGCAAATGTCTCATTCATAAGTTCAAGCACACCAATGATATATGGTTTTAGTTCTTTTTTAGATGCGAATTCGATAATTTTGTATTCTTTATTATTTTCAACCCGTGCCAAAACCTTTTCATAGATAAGAGGAAATTTCTCAGGTATTTTTCCGAGATAGTCGACAAGGTCAACCTTTTTTTCATAGCCTTCAGCCTCAAGAAGTTCGGGCATATATTTTGAGTTGTTCGGTGCGGTCATAAACAGCGGATATTCAAATCCTTCTATCTGAAATCCCTGGGGGTCTTTGTCAGAAAATCCCAATGGTCCAATTATCTTGATCATCCCATTTTGTCTCGCCCACTCTTCCACCCTGGTTATAAGAGCATGAAATACTTCCTTGTTGTTATAGCATTCCATAAAACAGAAACGACCATGCTGTTCATTATTAATTGAATTGTATCTATTATTTATAATGCCCATTATCCTGCCGACTGGTTTATTATCCCTGTAAGCCAGTAAAAGGATTGCATCAGCATACTGATAAGATTTATTCTTCTTTTTATCGTATAACTCCCATTCATCCACATAGATAGGAGGAAGCCAGTCAGGTTCATGCTTGTGAACTTTTTCAGGCAGATAAATAAAATCGCGGCGGTCTTTTCTGGTAAGTACCTCTTTAATAACTAATTCCCCCATAAGATCATTTTTTTGAATATACCAAGAAACAAAAAAACTTTAATAAGAGCAATTCATTATGATAAAAATTTGAATTAATGGTATCTTATAACGAGATCCAGAATTACAAAGACTGCAAAAATTATGCTCGCAATACCGTTTGTTGTACCAAATGCCACTGTCACCTTGTTTAGATCGTCAAATCTGACTATGCTGTGTTGATAAATCAATAATATAGTGAATATAATTGTGCCAGACCAGAAAAGCAATCCGCTGTTCCCAACCAATCCTGCTATAAGTACAAGGATAAAAGTTAAAATATGCACTAAAATAGAAATGGCAAGTGCCTTCTTTCTTCCCGAAACTGACGGTAACGAGTAAAGCCGGTTTGACTTGTCAAACTCATCATCCTGAAGAGCATAGATGATGTCAAATCCACTTACCCAGCTCAGAACGATAAATGAGTAGATTACAGGAAGAATACTGAATTTTCCTGTTACTGATATATATGCACCTATGGGGGCAAGACTGAGTCCCAATCCAAGTACAAAATGACACAGCGAAGTAATCCTTTTAGTAAGGCTATATCCAATAATAACCAGCAAAGCAACTGGTGAAAGAAACAGCGTTAAACGATTAATAAACCCTGTTGTAACTATAAAAAGAGCTGCATTGATGATAACAAATATTGCTGCGTTTTTGGTACTGATTCTTCCGGAAGGTATCTCCCTTTTTCTTGTTCTTGGGTTAAGAGCGTCAAAATCTTTGTCAGCCAGTCTGTTGAATCCCATTGCAGTGTTCCTTGCAAAGATCATACAGAGAATTACAAGGATAAGCAACCTGATGCTTAATTCAAATTCTGGTTTAGATACGGCGAGTGAAAAACCGATAAATGCAAAAGGCATTGCAAAGACAGTATGGCTGAACCTTACAAGAGAAAAATAGTCTCTTATTGATCTGAATAGTGCAATCATTGATCCAGAAGCTTCCTGTAAGTTTCATAACTATCGTCACTATAGGCGACAAAAATTACCTTTTGGGGGTAGCTGTTTTTTTTCAAAAATCTTTTGGTTTCATTCACAGCTATCACAGCAGCAAGGTCTTTTGGAAATCCGTAGGCACCAGTTGAAATCCCGGGGAAAGCCAGCGTTTTTATTTTTCTTTCCTTTGCAAGATTCAGGCTGGTCTGATAGCAGGATGCAAGCAACGAGTGTTCATCACGATATCCTCCGTACCAGACAGGACCCACGGTATGAATAACATGTTTAGCTTTGAGCCGGTAACCGGCAGTTATTTTCGAGTGCCCGGTTTCGCATCCGTTAAGTTTCTCACATTCAGTAAGAAGGTCAGGTCCGGCTGCATTATGAATTGCTCCATCCACACCACTGCCTCCAAGAAGAGAGTTGTTGGCCGCATTCACGATTGCGTCAGCATCAAGTAATGCTATGTCTCCCTTGATCAGTTCAACCCTCTTTTTATTCATTATTTACCTTATCTGAGCATTAAGTTCATTTTCAAAAGCCTTGATAAGATTATTCATAATCTTGTCTATATTCTTATCCGTCATTGTTTTGAGATCATCACGAAGTACAAAACTTACGGCATACGACTTTTTGTTTTTACCAAGACTATCACTTTCATAGACATCGAAAAGATTTATATCCTGAAGAATGTTTTTTTCTGTCCGGAATGCAATGTCTCTGATCTGGCTGAACTTAATACGCCTGTCAAGAAGCAACGCAAGATCCCGCTTTACCGATGGATATTTAGGCAGCTCGTGAAACGATATGGAATTAGTTTTTATCAATTTAAGAAGTATATCCCATTCAATATGACCCCAGTAAACATCCTGGCCGATATCAAATTTTGAAAGATAGTTTTTCGAAATACGTCCTGTTTCCGCTATTATCTTATTGTCAAACAGGTATGTTGAAGATTCTGCGAAATATTTTTTATCAGATTCACCTGAAGATAGACTTTCCGGCTTAACTCCCAGCCTTGAAAGAATCATTTCTACTGATGATTTCAAGTTGAAAAAGTCGGAAGGACTGGTCTTGCAGTTCCAGCTCTGACGTCCTGTATTCCCTGAAATAAACAGATCGAGAGAGGCTTTTTCAAGGTAATTTGCTACTTTAGGGTTAGACTCTCCTGATTTATGATAGAAGTAGCAATGCCCGAATTCGTAAAGCTTGAGATCAAGATTCTGTCTGTTAATGTTCCATATTACGGAGCTGAGGCCTCCAAAAAGCAGAGATTGTCTCATCGCATTCAGATCTGAACTAAGCGGATTTGCCAGCATTACGAGTTGCTCTTTATCGAAATCATTGTTATTCTCATACCAGGAAGCAGGGCAAAGTGAGTTGCACATTATTTCAGAGAATCCATTTGATGACAGGAGATCGGATATTATATTGACAATTTTTTCCTTGTTGGGTTTTTCAGGATATGAAAGTGTTGAGTTGACATGCATGTTAACCTCAACATTGTTATAGCCATAGATTCTGAGAATCTCTTCAATAACATCAGCTTCCTGCTTAACATCAACACGATATGATGGTATTACAAGCTTAAGGTTAACTCCGTCTTCATGAGCTATTTCAATATCAAGGAGTCTAAGAATTTTCTTAACTGTAACATGTTCGATCTTCTTACCGATAAGCCTGTTAATATTGTTATAATTGACATCAACCTGGATATTTTTTATTTGGTTTGGATAAACATCTTTAATATCTGATGAAATATTTCCGCCTGCAACCTCTTTAATAAGCATTGTTGCCCGCTTAAGAGCCCATATGGTAATATTCGGATCAGCACCTCTTTCGAATCTGAACGATGCATCAGTTTTCAATCCGTGTCTCCTGGAAGTTTTGCGGATGGCAACAGGATTAAAATAAGCACTTTCGAGGAAGATATTTTTTGTTGAATCTGTTACACCGGATTTAATCCCCCCGAATACTCCTGCTATACACATCCCTTCCTGTTTATTACAAATCATCAGATCGCGTGAAGAAAGGCTTCTTTCAACATTATCCAGAGTAACGAATTTACTTTTTTCCGGCAGGTTTTTTATGATGATTTTTTTTCCTTCAATTTTATCCGCATCAAAAGCATGCAGTGGCTGGCCAACTTCATGTTGAACAAAATTAGTGATGTCCACTACATTGTTTATCGGGTTAAGTCCCACCGCCCTGAGTTTATTCTTCAGCCAATCGGGAGATTCTCCTATTGTTATATCGCTGATAGTTATACCAGTGTACCTTGGACAATCAGTGATGTTTTCTATAATGACTTTATACGTGTTACTGTAATTATCAGGTTTAAAATCTGATACTGAAGGTAGTATAGCCTTCTGGACCAGCCCTGCATTAAGATTCAGGTATGCTGCGAGGTCCCTTGCAACTCCAAAATGTGATCCACTGTCGATCCTGTTAGGAGTAAGGCCTATCTCAAAAACAATATCTTTTATAACCTTAAAATAACTTGTCGCCGGTGTTCCAACTTTTGCATCTTTGTTTAAGACCATAATGCCATCATGAGAATTACCAAGACCCAGTTCATCTTCAGCACAGATCATCCCTTCAGATAATTCTCCCCTTATTTTCGATTTTTTTATCTCTAAACTCTCATTTCCTTTGAAAACAAATGTTCCGACAGTTGCTACAGGTACCTTCTGTCCTGCTGCAACGTTAGGGGCACCGCAAACGATATGAAGCGGCTGGGGACTACCGATATCAACTGTGGTCACAGAGAGCTTATCGGCATCAGGATGCTTTTTACAGGTCAGCACTTCACCAATTACAACCCCTTCAAGGCCTCCTTTCACAGAGACCCATTCTTCCATTCCTTCAATTTCAAGGCCGATAGCTGTTAAAATCTCTGAAACTTTTGCAGGTTCAAGATCAATCTTTAAATAGTCTTTAATCCAGTTGTACGAAATCTTCATTTTAGAGCCGGGCTTATAAAATTAACAGTAAGATTGCAAAAGTAAGGATTTTTAAAATATGATCAGGGATGTGGTTTCCTAAAATAGGATCAAATTTCTGAGATAAAATATTTTTATGAAATGTCTGAGGCGTTTATTATTGTGGTTATCATTTGTCTCAAGTCGCTTATGGTTATTAACAAACTGACGACCGTTTGTAAAGATGCTTTTATTTTGACAATAATTTCTTTTTGAAATCAACAGAAAAAATCATATTTTTAACTGATAAGACATTCTCAAATATATCCAGTTCTCATGGATAGGATGTGTGAAATTGGGTGTTTGTTTCAATTTTATTTATTTTGCTCATATTGAACTAGAGTATAATTGAATGGACTTTAGATTAAAACTATGAAAAGGCAAATTTCAAAACTGATTTTTTTGGCTTTTGTCTCACTTTTTGCATATTCTTGCGAGAATGAGGTGATTACAATCCTGCCAGCATCGTCTTCCATATTAACACAATACTCAGTTGGTGTTGGAGGTATCAACACTATTACCGTGGACGCCCAGGACAATATTTGGTTTGGAACTGGCGGCGGGTTGTTAAAATTTGATGGAACAAATTGGACAAATTACTTGGATCCGGACTACATTTGGAGGGAATTTTACATCAAAGCCATTGCCATCGATGCACAGGGTGTTAAATGGATGGGAACCAGCCGGGAGATATCAAAATTTGATGGAACCAATTGGACAGCATATAACCCATCCAATAGTGGAGTACTTAAAGAATATGGTTCTTGTGTTGCTATCGATGCCGAGGGTAATAAATGGTTTGGTTATGGATGGAGTGGAGGGGGTGTTACAAAATTTGACGGCACAATTTGGACTACATATAATATGTCTGATGGTTTGGCAGGTAATGGGGTCTTAGCTATTGCCATCGATGCTCAGGAGCATAAATGGTTTGGAACGAATAATGGTATATCGGAATTTGATGGCACTAATTGGACAACATATAATAAATCCGATGGTCTGGCTGATAGTTTAGTCAATGTCATAGCCATCGATGCACAAGGAAATAAATGGTTTGGAACGAATAGTGGTATATCGGAATTTGATGGTACAAATTGGACTACATACAATACATCCAACAGTGGTTTACCTAGTAATCTGGTATCCTCTATTGCTTTCGATGCCCAAGGCAATAAATGGATTGGAGTTTATGGTGGTGTATCGAAATTTGACGGCACCAATTGGACAACCTATCTGGCTGGGGCTTCCATTTCCTCAATAGCCATCGATTCAAAAGGTAATAAATGGGCTGGATCTAATCAATTTTGGGGCGGGGTATATGAATTACATAATTGAGATAGAACATCCCAGCTAAAATGATTTATTTCTTAAGATTGATTAGCCATGGCTCCTTATTAGTCTTACCGGGTTGCATTCCTGAACCATATATGGATTTTCCAACTATGAAAATGATTAAATAATATAAAATTTAAGTGGATTCCAGATAAATGGGTTAATGCCATGAAAAATCAAATCTCAAAACTCGTTTTTTGTGCCTTTACAGCAACTATTGCATTTTCATGCGAAAAAGAAACAACCTCTCCAACCGCTATAACTGCTCCAACATGGATCACCTACAATGCTGATACTATGGGGCTTGTCAGGACCATTTCAATTGATGCCCAGGGCAATAAATGGTTTGGGACACAGGATGATGGGGTATTGAAATTTGATGGGACCCATTGGACAAAATACAATACATACAACAGTGGGTTGCCTAATAATTGGGTCTTATCCATAGCCTTCGATGCCAAAGGCAATAAATGGTTTGGAACTGAAGAAGGGGTATCGAAATTTGATGGAACACATTGGACAGCATATACCGACAAATATTGGATAAATGCTATTGCCATCGATGCACAAGGTAATAAATGGTTTGGAACTGAAGAAGGGGTATTGAAATTTAATGGAATTAATTGGACTACATACGCTAATACTTCTGGTTTTTCTGATAATTGGGTCAATGACATAGCAATCGATGCCCAGGATATTAAATGGGTTGTAGGAGGGGGTGTGTCCAAATTTGATGGCAAAAACTGGGTCACATATACAAATACCAATGGCCTTGCTAGTAATACGGTCTATGCCGTTGCAATTGATGTCAAAGGAAATAAATGGTTCGGAACAGCTGGAGGCGTATCGAAATTCGATGGCACAAATTGGACAACCTATAATACAAGCAATAGTGGATTGGCTGGTAATGTTGTCAATGCCGTTGCTATTGATAACCAGGGTAATAAATGGTTTGGAACGGACCAAGGGGTATCGAAATTAGATGGTACCAACTGGATAACTTACAACACTTTCAACAGTGGATTAACTGGTAATTATATCTTTGATATTGCTGTTGATGCACTGGGTAATAAATGGTTTGCAACCGGCGAGGTGGTTGAACTGAAAGATTAAATCTCAAAAAGCAGGACAAAGTTAATTCAGGGTAAATGATAAAGCGATGAGAAGAAAAGTTTCAGGTATTGTATATTTGAAACTTATTACATGGATTTCATTCTCATGTGAAAAAGAGACATCTGAAAAAGAGATATCTACACCTGACCAACCTGTTGTAACAATATCATTAGTAAGCCTTACAATGAATATTGGAGAACAAGTTTCTTTAAAGGCTACAATAAGCCCATCGACAACGATCCATCAAACTATTGGCTGGAGATCAAGCAGTCCGGCCGTTGCTACCGTAAGTCAGGTGGGTTTAGTTACAAGTGAAACGCCTCCGGCGTTTATGTTGTATTTGGTATTCATTTCTATTATTGATGAAACGCCTACGGCGTTTATTATTCAGATCAATATTATCGATTTTTTGAACCGCGGAGCGGTTCCAAAATCTAACACCACCCAGGTCTCTCTATTTTGTCTATATTTGTAACTCCAACACAAAATACATATGGTTATTGAAAAAGAAGATAAACTGATTCTTTTGACGAATGATGATGGATTGTACGCGGGAGGATTAAAGACACTGCTTGATGTGATGGAGGAGTTTGGAAAGGTAGTTCTCGTATCAACTGTCGAAAGTATGTCAGGAATGTCGCAGGCACTGACTGTTAAAACTCCATTGCGTATCAAACTGCTTGAAGAGAATGACAGACACCGGATTTACGCCTGCAACGGTACTCCGACAGATAGTGTGAAGATTGCTATTAATCAATTGGTCGAAAGAACCCCTGACTGGGTAGTTTCCGGGATAAATCATGGATCAAACGCATCAGTAAGTGTTCTCTATTCAGGTACTATAGCAGCTGCTATAGAAGGGTGTCTTTACGGGATAAGTTCTGTCGGGTTCTCGCTGAATAATTTTTCACCTACGGCTGATTTCTCAATATGCAAAAAGTATATCAGGATAGTTATGAAGAAGGTTGCTTCAGAGCCACTTCCTGCAGGTATTTGCCTTAATGTAAATATTCCGGCTGCCAAGAAAGGTGAAATAAAAGGAATAAAAATATGCCGGCAATCCAAAGGCAACTGGAGAGAAGAGTTTGAAAAAAGAAAAGACCCGATGGGAAAAACATATTACTGGCTGACCGGAGTTTTTCAGAATCATGAACCTGACGCAACCGATACGGACGAATGGGCAATTGCACACAATTTTGTTTCTGTGGTGCCCGTTACTGTCGATATGACAGCCCATTGGTATATTGATAAACTTAAAGTCAGGTTTAAAAGATGAAATTTTACGAGAAATACGACAGTATTCTCATAGGTGTTGTTTCAGGACTTGTATTTCCATTTATTATTGGAACAGCCATTTATCTGTTTTCGTCAGATCACCAATCGCTTCATTCATATCTGGTCAGGATCGCGGATTCAAGTATTATTACACATTCAATTACTTTATGCGTATTCCCGAATATTCTGATTTTCATGTTGTTTAACCAGTTCGACATGCTGCGGGCCACTCGTGGCGTGCTGGCTATAACTATTGTCTGGGCTGTAATTGTTTTTGCCGTAAAGTTTTTAGGATGAGATACTTTATAATTGCAGGGGAACAATCGGGTGACCTTCATGGATCAAATCTTGTAAAAGAGTTATTCGCTGCGGATAAAGGTACTGAGGTCTTTTGCTGGGGTGGCGATCTTATGGAATCAGCCGGAGCCACTCTTCTCGTTCACTATAGGAAATTGGCATTTATGGGTTTTGTCGGCGTTTTGAAA
Organism: Bacteroidales bacterium; assembly: GCA_003141525.1. Classification (GTDB taxonomy): domain Bacteria; phylum Bacteroidota; class Bacteroidia; order Bacteroidales; family VadinHA17; genus LD21. The sequence continues at coordinate 5,996 of PLML01000069.1, read as the reverse complement.
AATATTGGCGCAATAGCTAAAAACATCAGTCTCTGTAAGAAGCATATAATTGAATATAAGCCGGATGTTGTTATTTTTATAGATTATCCGGGCTTCAATCTCAGGATTGCCCGGTTTGCTAAAAAAGCAGGGTACAAAACTTTTTATTATATATCGCCAAAACTTTGGGCATGGAACGAAGGCAGGGTAAAGATGATTAAAAAGGTTATTGATCGCATGTTCATCATCTTTCCGTTCGAGGTTGATTTTTATAAAAAGCATGGAATAACTGTTGAATATCAGGGAAATCCACTTGTCGATGAGATTGAAAAGAAGATCTCAAAGTATCCAGCAAAAGAAAGTATGTTCAGGTATCTCGGGATTGAAAATAAGCCTCTGATTGCATTATTAGCAGGAAGCCGCAGGCATGAAATTGAGCTTATTCTTCCTGAAATGATGAAAATCATAAATTATTTCCCGGAATATCAGTTTGTGCTTGCAGGAGTTAAGAACATACCTGATGAACTGTATATTAAAATCATTGGTAATGCCCCTGTCAAAGTAATCAAAGAAAAAACTTATGAAATTCTTTACACTGCAGAAGCCGCGCTGGTTACTTCAGGAACAGCAACGCTTGAGGCTGCTCTGCATGACACTGCGCAGGTTGTTTGTTATAAGGGTGATTTTTTTTCAATGCTTATTGCCTGGATGGTTGTCAAAGTGAAACATATCTCCCTGGTAAATCTTATTATGGATTCTGAAGTTGTAAAGGAATTAGTCCAGTACGACCTTACTGAGAACTCTCTCTTGAAAGAGCTTAAAGCCATTTTGCCCGGCGGTGAAAAAAGAGAGAAATTATTATCTGATTATAAGGTATTAAAGAGTAAGCTGGGATCAGCAGGGGCTTCAGGCAGGATTGCCAGGGAGATGGTTAGGGAGTTGAGGAAAGGGAAAGTATAAAGTCCTTTGAGTACCTTGGTGATGACCTTTGAGTGCCTTTGTGGTAAAAAGAAGAAATGCGATTTATGTTAAGATTGAAGATATTTTTTATTTTATTATTAACTGTCTTTTGTTCAGTTGGTTTTGCGCAGGTCAAAATCAGGCTTTTCGCAAATCAGTCTCCCGAATCATCTGTGTTTTCAGTTACTGAAGGAACTTACGAATTAAATCTCTTCAACGGTGAAATCCTTTCAGTAATTAAAAATGAACCGGTCATTATAACCAGGTATAATGGAAAACTTGCTGTTAAGAAGAGAAACGCAAAAGGCTTTATTTGTGATTCTCTGGCCTTTACAGGCAAAACAGGGAATGATTCATTTTCCCTTATGATGAATGGGAAATCACGGATAAGACAATACTATTCAGGTGATCTTTGTTGTTTACCGGACCTGGGGACCTTAGTATTTATAAATATTTCTGATGTTGAAAAATATATTGCAGGTGTGGTTATGGCTGAAGGCGGACCCGGAAAAAACTTGGAATATTTTAAAACCCAGGCCATTATTGCCAGGACTTACATGTACAAGTATTTCGATAAACATTTGGCAGACAGATATAACGTATGTGATAATACACATTGCCAGGCGTTTAATGGATTGTCCTCAGATACTCTGATAAACAAGGCAGCCCTGGGAACCAGGGGCCTGGTTATTCTTGATAAGGATAGTACTCTGATAATATCTGCTTTTCATTCGAATTGTGGTGGTGAGACTTCATCTTCAGAGGATGTCTGGCTTTTACCTCAACCCTACCTTAAAAGTGTTGTGGATCCCTACTGCCATGCTTCAAGAAATGCTATCTGGCGAAAGAGTTTTCCGGTAAATGAATGGGTAAGTTATATCAGGAAATCGGGATACAATGGAAAGATGGATGATCCGTCGGTATTCAACTTTGTACAGAAATCCAGATTGGTTGATTACAAAACAGGATCATTTTCAATGCCGTTAAGGTCTTTGCGATCCGATCTGAACCTCAGGTCAACATTCTTTTCTGTTTATGCAATCGGCGATTCCATTGTACTTAAAGGAAGAGGCTATGGGCATGGTGTCGGTCTTTGTCAGGAGGGAGCCATGGAGATGGCAGCAAAGGGATTTAATTATAAACAGATCATTGATTTTTATTATTTTGGCGTATTAATTTCGGATATAAAAAATGCTGTAGCTTTGCCTTGAGTTTTGCCCCCCAATCCCCCTAAAGCCTGCCTGCCGGTAGGCAGGGGGGGCTAATACGCTACATCCCAGTGCAATTCACCAGGAAAGCACTGATTTAATCCCCCTTTAGGGGGAAGTCCCGCTTTAGCCGGACAGGGGGCTTTTGAGAAAGAGAAAAATTTAAGAAGAAAATAAATACATGTTTGCGATTTTCAGAAAGGAGATAAGTGGTTTTTTCAGTAGCCTTACAGGATTTATTGTAATAATTGTTTTTCTACTGATGAATAGTCTGTTCATGTGGGTTTTTCCCGGTGAATGGAATATACTAGATAGTGGATATGCCGGACTTGATACACTCTTTTTCCTATCGCCGTGGGTTTTTATGTTTCTTGTACCAGCTGTCACGATGAGGATGATAGCAGAGGAAAAAAGGCTGGGTACCATTGAGTTGATTTATTCGAGACCAATTACGGAAAGAGGAATTGTTTACGGAAAATACTTTGCTTCTGTCTGCCTTGTTCTGCTTGCACTTTTACCTGGAATTATATACTATTTTTCAGTTTATCATCTTGGTGAATCTCCCGGAAACCTTGACAAGGGAGGTACAATGGGATCATTTATCGGCCTGTTCTTTCTGGCATCAGTATATGCTTCTGCCGGGATTTTTGCTTCATCTCTGACAGATAATCAGGTAATTGCATTTATTCTGGCTGTGTTGATTTGTTTTGTTCTCTTCATGGGATTTGATTCATTTGCCTATCTGCCAGGTTTAAAAAAACTGGATGAATTTGTAATAAGGCTTGGGATCAATGAACATTATAAATCTATAAGCAGAGGAGTTATTGATATTAAAGACGTTGTCTATTTCGTTGCAATTGTTGCTCTTTTTAATGAAGGTACAAGATTTCATCTGTTATCGCGTAAATGGATGAGAAAAAGTTAAGCCATGGCAGAAACGACAGGTAACAGGGGGATTAAGATGAGAAGCTGGCTGCAATTCCTTACAACAGTCGCGGGAATTATTCTTATATCATTGGCGAGCTCATTCTTAAGATTAAGATATGACCTTACTGAAGACAAAAGATTCACACTGTCCGACCCAACTCGTTGTGTGCTAAGTCACTTAAAAAATGACATCTACATACAGGTGTATCTTGATGGAGAAATACCTATTCCATTAAAACGATTAAAAAGATCTGTCGGAGAAATGCTTGATGAATTCAGAATTGTATCTGGCAAGAAAATTGACTATGAGTTTATAAATCCTTCCAGCGGAAAAGATGCAAAACAGAGAGAAACTTTATACCGGACCCTTGCAAACAAAGGATTGAGCCCGATTGATCTTCATGCAGGCGATGCTGAGGGAGGAGCTTCACAGAAGATTATCTTTCCGGGAATGATAGTTAATTATAACGGCATTGAAGTGCCTGTTAATTTTCTGAATAATTCCACATCTTCATATGAGCAAAACATATTACGTTCAGTTGAAGGACTTGAATATGAGATAATTCAAACTATAGCTACCCTGAGTTCTGATACAATAAATAAGGTTGCTTTTATAGAAGGCCAGGGCGAACTTCCCGAGATAGAAACAGCCGATATAACAATGAATCTCGCCAGGTTTTTTACAATCGACAGGGGTACAATCGGAGGTAAGCCAGGTATTCTTGACAAATACGCAGCTGTTATAATTGCTGGACCTGAAAAAGTGTTCAATGAGTCAGATAAACTGGTGCTCGATCAGTACATTATGAATGGAGGTAAGGTCATGTGGCTGATTGATGAGGTGGCAGTAAATTCCGATAGTCTGATGTTTGGCGAAACAGTAGGTCTCTATCGGCCATTAAACATTGAAGATCAGCTCTTCAGGTATGGAGCCAGAATTAACCCTGCAATTGTTCAGGATATTGAATGTGTCCCGATCAGGCTTATGGTTATGAGTGGAGGTACCCGTCAACAGGTTGTTCCGGCTCCCTGGGTCTATTATCCTTTGTTGAAGCCATCTGCAAATCATCCCATTACAAGAAACCTGAACAGAGTTGAAGGTGAGTTCGCGAACTATATTGACACAGTTGGACTTGACCCGGCAATCAGGAAGAAGATACTTCTGTCAACCTCTGACTTAAGCCGAACAATTTCTCCTCCTGTGGTGATAAGCCTGAAAGAAGCGGAATTGACTCCTGTTGAAAAAGATTTTAATAAGCCAAACCTTCCTGTAGCTGTTCTGCTTGAAGGCATATTCCCCTCTGCTTTTNNAAAGGTCAGGATTGAATGAAACGCCCCTTCCTTTGGGCCAGGATAAATATACCGGACAGGTATATGGTAACAGGGATTTCCTCATCAATTGTCTTAATTGGCTGGTTGATAAAAATGGAATCATGGAGCTGAGATCCAGAGAACTCAAACTAAGGTTACTTAACCATCAGATAATAAAAGCTGATAAGTTTAAGTGGCAGATGATCAATATAGCCGGCCCTGTTATTATAGTTATCCTTGGAGGATTGCTTTATAGTTATTTCAGAAGAAGAAAATACACAAGGCATTGGTAATGAATAAAATAATAATCAGGGGCGTTTTTTTCTTCATTGTAATAGGGTTGTTTCTTTTGATCTTATTCAGGAGCAGATCGCCGTTCGGAAAAACAAATAGCTCGTTTGCTTCTGAACCAAGGGAAGAGATTACCAGAATCGAACTCTTAGAGAACGGGAAGAGATTGACACTTGAGAAAAAGGATGAGAACTGGTTCATAAACGGTAAGCACGAAGCAAGAAAAAGCGGCATCCTTTTTATTCTCAGGATTTTGAAAGAGATAAAAATTAAATCCACTGTATCTTCTGAATTGTTTGAAAGTGAAATATCAGGGAAGAATATTATTCCTGTTAAGGTGAAAGTCTATGAAAGGAGGAGACTTCTGAAATCTTTTCTTGTTTATAAAACAGGATCAAATGCCTACGGAAACATAATGAAGATAAAGCAGTCTTCAAAACCTTTTATTGTCTATGTCCCGGGTTATGAGGGAGATATTGGTTCAGGATTTACTGTTAATGAATTATTCTGGCAACCATACACGGTTTTTAATCTTTTACCTTCAGAAATAGCTTCCGTAAAGCTTGAAAACATGTCTGACACTGCATCCTCTTTTTCTATTATTAACAATAATCAACATTATTTTCTATCCGGAGCTGAAGGTAGACTGAACGGATGGGATTCTTCGCTGATTGTTCGTTATATTTCCTATTTTGCATGGGTCCCTTTTGAATCGTGGGCTTTTAAATTAAGTGAAGCGGAGAAGAAGTCAATTGAAGCTCAACAACCAATGTTCAGGTTTACGGTCATTACTACTACCGGGAAAAAAACTGTTCTCTCCTTATGGGGAATAGTGACCAGTAAAGGCAATACAAATAAAATTGACAGTGACAGGCTGTTGGGTAAAACAGATGAAAAGGATGAGCTTTTTATAATGCGGTATTTCGATATCGATCCCCTGATTAAGAAGAGATCATATTTCTTTCCACAATAATTTTTTGTTTGAGGTAATAGTTTTTTTTTGTAATATTGGTAATTGAGAATTGAGCAAATACCATAGTCCAATTCATTCATTTTGACTTGAATAGTAAAACTTGGAAATCAATAAATCAAATTAAAACGATACCAATATGAAATTTGTAGTATCCAGTTCGGAACTTCTAGGTCATCTGCAGGCAATAAGCAGGGTAATCAGTTCAAAGAATACACTTCCCATACTTGATAATTTTCTTTTCAATCTTTCAGGGAACGATCTTGAAATAACTGCATCGGACCTTGAATCGACGTTGATAACAAGGATGAAGCTTGAGAACACTGATGGAGACGGCACAATTGCTCTTC